>JAOZOT010000639.1 GCA_029933115.1 Anaerolineae bacterium
CCCCCCCGAATTTTCAGACACGCTCTCTGATATTTGACGGTTTGTGCGGCCTATGTTACAATTCAATCCCGGCAACGAGGGTCCCTCCGAAAGTTGGCACGCGGATGGCGTTATCGTCCCGGCCATGCTACGGAGGGGCTGATCGTTTGCCAGCTCAGCCAGAACGTGGTATAATCTGCTGCTTTTCTGTGTGCCAGGCTTTTGTTGCACAGGCTCATCTAGAGGAGAGGAAAATGGCTACATCCTTGCGAATCGTTCAAATCATCGTTTCGGCGACGCTCATCACGCTCATTCTCTTGCAAGCCAAGGGAACTGGGCTGGGGGGCATCTTCGGAGGTGACAGCGCAGTCTACAAGAGCCGCCGTGGTGTGGAGAAGACCCTCTTCAACGCAACTATTGGTCTATCGGTAGTGTTCTTCCTTGTTGCTATAGCTAACGTTATCGTAGCAAAGTAAATTGATCAAGCACATCCGCTGGCAAGCCGCTATTGCCTTCCTGGGGATGATTTTAATAGTGGTTGTACTTGGCCATCTGGCCTTCAGCTTCACCACTGTCATTGTCCCCGATGTGGGGGGGACTTATGTAGAAGGCTTGGCCGGCAATCCCAAATACATCAACCCCATACTCTCTCAATACAACGACGTTGACCGAGACCTCTGCGCTTTGATCTTCAACGGCCTGACCGATGCTAACGAGAAGGGCGAGATAGTACCTGACCTGGCAACGCGTTGGGAGGTCTCTGACGATGGCCTTACTTACACCTTCCATCTGCGTCGTGGCGTCCGGTGGCACGATGGGGCTCCCTTTACCGCCGATGACATCGTTTTCACCATCAACTCCATTCGAAACCCCGACTTCCAGGGGGTCCCCTATCTGGCTGATCTGTGGCGCACTGTGAGCGTCAGGAGAATTGACGACTATACCATCAGCTTTACTTTGCAGGAGCCCTTTGCACCCTTCATTGACTATACCACGCTCGGCATCCTCCCTGCTCACATCCTGCGGAACGTAGAGGCCGAAGCCTTGCCTCAGGCCCAATTCAACACTCAACCGGTGGGCACCGGCCTCTTTCAGGTGGAAGAACTGAGCGCCAGACACGTCGTCCTGCGGGCCAATCCGCATTTCTACGGCGACAAGCCCTATCTCTCCACAATTGAATTCAAGTTCTACCCTGATTACGAAAGCATCTTCAGCGCCTACGAAAAAGGCGAGATCGAGGGTATCAGTCGGGTCTTGCCAGAAGATCTGCCCAAGGCTCGAGAACATCCAAACCTGAATCTTTTCTCGGCGCGTCTTTCTGGCTACACCCTGGTCCTCTTGAATCTCAACAATCCCAATACGCCCTTCTTCCAAAGCAAAGAGGTGAGACAGGCTCTGCTTTATGCCCTCGATCGTCAGAAGATCATTGATGGGATTCTGGATGGCCAAGGTCTCGTGGCTCACAGCCCCATCATGCCTGACTCCTGGGCTTATTACCAGAGTATCAGAAGGTATGGCTACGACCCGAATCAGGCCAAAGCCCTGCTGGACCAGGCGGGCTGGGTGGATAGCGATGGAGATGGCATCAGAGAAAAAGAGGGGATCAGGCTGGAGTTCGGCTTGTTGACCAACGATGATCCTACCCGGGTGAGGATCATTGAGGAGATTGCCCGCCAATGGGCCGCGGTAGGGGTGAAGGCGGTTCCTCAGACCATTGGAGTGGCGGGGTTGGTGCGTGATTTTCTGCGCCCTCGACGCTACGACGCTATTCTCACCCAGTGGCAAGAGCTACCTCCCGACCCTGATCCTTACCCCCTCTGGCATTCGACTCAGGGACAGGGCGAGGGCCAGAACTATGCCGGTTTCGCTCATCGAGAGGCCGACCAAATCATGGAAGAGGCTCGACTCACCACCGATCAAGCCAGGCGCATGGAACTTTATCATCGCTTCCAACAGATTTTCGCTGATGAGGTGCCTGCTCTGTTGCTTTACCATCCTGTCTACAGTTACGCTATTGACGAAAGGGTCAAGGGGGTGCAAATTGCACCCATGATTGACCCCAGCGACCGCTTCCGAACCATCGCCGACTGGTATGTCCTCACCCGACGGGTCATCCTCAGCGAGGCTCAGAAACGCTAAG
>JAOZOT010000143.1:0-5026 GCA_029933115.1 Anaerolineae bacterium
CAAGCCCTCTAGAGGCGATTTCAATCGCTAACAGAAGTAGCCTGAGCAGTTACGCCCAAAAAACTTTGGCGGGGATACCGCCTCAGCCTGGGGGAGGGTGAACCCCTGCGAATTATGAAAGGCTCTCCTGAACAAATACTTGGCCTGGGGCCCAAAACCCCAGGCAGAGCTTTGGGGCGGTGGCGAAATGGCAGACGCTGCGGACTTAAAATCCGCTGGACAGTAACGTCCGTGCGGGTTCGACTCCCGCCCGCCCTACCAGACCTGACGGGTTTGGCAAAAACCGCCGGGTCTTTTACTTTTGATAAAGCTCCTGATTTTGTAGATGCTCCTCATAAGTGGTGGCAAAGGCGTGCGAGCCGTCACCCTTGGCCAAAAAGAACAGGTATTCGGTATCTGCCGGCTCCAGGACGGCCCGGATGGCTGAGAGCCCTGGGCTGCATATAGGGCCAGGCGGCAGACCCGGGTACAAATAGGTGTTGTAGGGTGAATCCACCGCTTCCCATTCCTCAACGCTCACAGGGGCCCACCATTGGCCCGTCGTGGCGTCGTAACCTTTGGCATACTGCACTGTGGGATCAGCCCGCAGGTACATGTCCTGCTCCAACCTGTTCAGAAACACGTCGGCAATGATGGGCTGTTCCTCGGCCAGCACCGCTTCCCGCTCCACGATGGAAGCCAGGGTTATCACCTCGTAGATGGTCATCCCTCGCTCTGCTGCCAATTGTCGCATCTCGGGCGTGAAGCGCTCGTCCAGGGTAGAGAGCATCCGCTCGATGAGGTCTCTGGCCTCAGCCTGAGCCGGGACGCGATAGGTCTCTGGGAACAAAAAACCCTCCAAAGAGCTCTCTGCGGGACGGTCCTGCAACAAGCTGTAATCGAATTTACCTCCGCGTACCAAGGCCATGAACTCGTCACCGTCAATGATATTCTCTTTGTCCAACATCTGGGCTATCTGCTCGGCCCGCCAGCCTTCAGGGATGGTCACTGCCACCTCTTCTATGCGGGCGTGTTGCAAAGTCTCAGCGATTTCGGCCATGGTCATGTTGGGCCGCAGCTCGTACTCGCCAGCCTCCAGCTTGGCATCAATCTGATGGTAGCGGATGAACATACGGAACAACTCGCCATCGGTGACCAGCCCCAGTTCCTCCAGGCGGGCGGCGATGGTGGCTGCACTTTCACCCGGTTCGATGACAAAGGTCACCGGGGTGTCGTCGTAGCTGGCCGGCTGCTCCAGATCATTCTGACGATACTGGAGGTACAGTCCTATGAAAATGTCCTTCATTGAAGGGGACTCTTCTTCCTCGATTGGACGGCTGACCCCGGTGCTGTCGCTGCTGAAACCCCGGCTGAGGACGAACCAACCGCTTCCTATGATAATGACCCCGACAGCCACCAGAGCGCTCAGAAACACCAGGAATCGCAAGATGTTTTTTACCAAGTTACCCTCCCCACGTTTTGCTATCTGTAGGCAAGTTATCAACTCACCCTACTTGCCTGTTCGCATCCAGATAATCCTGCAAAATCACGGCCGCTGCTACGGCGTCAATTCTCTCCCGCCTCTCTCGGCTTTTGCGACCAGCTTCAATCATCAGCCTCTCGGCCGTCACCGTAGAAAGGCGTTCGTCCCAGAGGACCACCGGCACGTCCAGCAGCGAATCCCCAAGCTTTTTCTCCAGAAGCGCCACGTAGCGTTCCACAACCTCGGCCTGCTGTCCGGCCGTCCCATCCAGGCTACGCGGGTAGCCGACGATGATTTTCCCGACTCTATGTTGTCGCACCAACTGAACTACGGTGGCCAGGTCCCGTTGCCCTTTTCTCTCTATCACCTGCAAGCTGCTGGCCAGGACCTGTCCTGGGTCGCTGAGGGCCACGCCGATGCGTTTGTGGCCGACATCCAGAGCCATCACGCGCATCAACTCAACCTCCTTCGGTGCCTTCTTCCCCCAACTCAATCGAGACGTCAATGTTGAAGGGAAGCAAGGGCACCCGCCCCCACCAGTCGGGGGAGACTGTGATGACCGGTCTCTCTTTGAGGGGGAAACGCCGGCTCAACAGGTCCTCCGCTTCCTCGATAGGTCGGCCGCGAATGTCGTTGATGACCGTGCCGAGGTCAATCACAGGCACGATGAGGCCAGAAGCTTTCATAGTGAAGGTTACTTTCCGGTCTTCCACGGCCACGACCTGGCCGGCTTCAAAACGCAACCCTTCGGCTGTCAGTTGGTAACCCTCTCTCACCCTGGCTTCCAGAAGGCGATAGACCAAGGCGTTGGCATCTTGGCCGCCAATGGCTGTCCCGCTGGCGCTGACCACCATCTTCATTCCCAGGACGTCAGCTTCGTCGCCCACGAACTTGTCATAGGTCTCAGAGACCACCTCCACCACCAGCGATTCAGGGGGCACAAACTCTTGTTCCTTCAACTCTTCCAGGATCCTGTTGTAGGCTTCTTGCTGCAACTTTTGCAGGAGAGAAGCCTTCAGACGGTCCTTGTCGGCCTGGGTCACTACCCCCACCTGCTTCATGTTGCCGCCGCCGGTGGGCTTGTCGTTTACGACTCTGACTTGCAGGGCCAAAGGGCCTTCGACGGTGTTGATCATGAAAGCGTCCACGTTGCCGCTGGGGCCAGGTTCGACGGCCACTATCCCCGTCTCGGCGGTTCCTCCTATGGTCGCCGGCAAAGTGGCCGTCTCTATGGTGGTGAACCTGATGTTAGTCCCGGCCGAGGTGCCGACCACGGTACCCAGGGGAATTTCAACCGGCTCGTTTATCTTGTTGATAAAGATAACCGTACCGGTGGCCCGTGCATCAGCGGCGTCGCGCTTGGTCATGGTGGGAATGTGATCTGTGGCCTCGACTTCCACCTCCACCACACGAGCTGGAATCTCACCGGTCTGGTAATTGATGCTCTCCAGTTCTGGGTTAGCCTGCACCACCAAGGTCTCGCTGACTGCTTCGCTAACGGGTTTCAGAGTCACTGTGGCAGTGGGCACCAACAGCAGGACGGCCGCTGCCAGGAAGAGAAACAGTATGCTGAAAAAGGCCACGGCCAATATCTGCTGGCCACGCCCAGGCGCCTCTGACCAGGCTGGCAGCATCGGTTCACGGGGGCGTGGTCCTTTGTATTCCCTCGGTCGGGGAAGGGCTTTCTCCACCACTCCACGCCCATACCATTTGGCCCGCTGGGCTCTCCCCAGCGAGGAGAAAACCGGCAGGCCAACCTCGTGGGCCAACTCCCGCGTGGTGGGGTCTCTGGTCACCAGGGCGGCTTCCATGGCCAGATTGTGGACGTAACGCTGTAGCAACTTGAGATTGACCAGATTGTTCAAAGTCCGACATCTGGGCGGTATGACGAGGAGAACCCGTCTGGCTTGTGCCCATTCCAGGCGGTCACGAATGGCCGCGATGTCGTCGTCAACCTCCAGGTAAATGATCTGCTCCACTAGGCTTATATCCCTCCAAGAAAGGCGTCAAATTCTTTCCTCATGATTTTGGCCAACAATTGGTCGGGCAAACTCGGGAAATCCCCATTTTGCTCGCGGCGGATTTGCAATCCGCCACCCGGTTGCCGGACTGCCAATCCGGCCGGAGCAATCTGTGCTCTGCTGATGGCTCCGCTTTGCGCCTCGGCGACGCAAGCCCAGCGAGCCAGGCCCATAACAGTCAGCCCCCCGCGTCCCAGAGATAGTCCTGTCCTGTCGAGCAGGCCCGGTATCCTTTCAGGGTTCAGCACTTCGACTTCGGGGCAACGGGCGAAGGGCAGTTCTCTCATCCAGGGGAAAGCCTTCGCTGCTTCCACCAGCTCTGGCAACTCGCTTCCTCCACCCCAGAGGTGAATGTGGTGGGGAAGGTCCCTCCCACCGGCCAAGGCCATCAACTGTCGCTCCACCTCTGCCAACCAGGTCGCGACCGCTCCGCTCAACATCTCGCTCACAGAAGATGGGAGCGTTTCGCCAGTTTGATGACGGCCATGGGACAGCTTCAGAGCTTCCGCCTCGTGCAGAGGGAGGTAAAGTCCCTCGGCCAGGTGTTGGCTGATCGCTCGTCCCCCCAAAGGCACGGTCCGCGAAGCCAGCAAGCCCCCATTGCCGGTCCAGAAAATCCCTGTCTCTCTTCCGCCGACATCGAGGCCGAGGACTTCGCGCCCTTTCAGGAAGAAGGCCACCACTCGTGTCTCGGGGATCAAAAGGGGCGGTTCCAATTCCAGACCCTCAGCGACGCGGCGCAAGCCGTCCAGACTTTCGCGAAGGGCTATGGCGTTGAAGATGGTGATGGCCAGGTTCTCGCCCCGAAAGCCCAGCGGGTCGGTCACCCGATGGCCGTCAATAGCAATCTCGACGATGGAACTGTCAACCAGGGCCAATTCACCGCTGGCGAACTCTTGCGACAGTTGTTGGAGAGCCAGGCGCTGCACCCGTTGCAAGAGTTGAGTCAACTCTCGTTGGCTGACAGGGCGCCTCGGAGAGGAGCGTTTCTGCCTCACTGTGTAGGCCGCGCCACGGACCAAGGGGCTGGGGACGCCTATCACTGCCCGATCGGGCACCACCTTACGCCCGTACACTTCCTCTGTCATGTCTTCCGCCTGACGGAGGGCTTGGTCACAAGTGGCTGTTACAGCCTCAAGGTCGCTGACAGCTCCATTGCTGAGATAGCTCCTTTTGTGTCGGGCCACGCCCTGGCCGATGATGACCGCCCGGTCCTCCCTCACTTCCACTACCAGGGCCTTGACGTACTCGGTCCCCAAGTCAATGACGCTGCGAAAGGACGACTTGCCGGAGCTTGCCCTGAGCCCTGCTCCGAGCGGGGGGTGGGCCGAAAGCTCGAGGGGGTAGTCGAATGGCTTGATGTGACGGCAAATGGTCTCCATAGAACATCTTGGTGTCGAGGACTATTTTCATGAGACGCGGTCAAAAACGTCTTGATCGGTGAAAATGCTCTGGGCTTGCGCTTTCGGTATCATTCGCTCTCGCAACAGCCGGAATTGGCGCGGGAACAGGTACATTTTGATAGCCTCGAAAATGAGATCAT
>JAOZOT010000143.1:5126-8266 GCA_029933115.1 Anaerolineae bacterium
TTAAGCAGCCTCATTCTCGGCAATTTGTTGCTCAATCTCGTCCCGATGTAAGCGAAAGTAGGCCCAGGCATTGGCCAGATCTTCTGCACGCAAGTTCGGATAGCTACGCAGTAAATCTGCTTCGCTTGCTCCAAGACGCCTGGCTTGCACCAGGAGCCACACCGGGATGCGTGTGCGCACGATGCATGGTTCGCCACCACAAACGTTGGCAACGCTATCAATTCCAGGAAAAGCATCGCCCAAATCACGTACTACCCATTGCAACACTTTCGCCTTTTCAGCACGTGTCATCTTGGATAAAAGTTGTTCTACCTCTTGAAGGACGCTCATTAATAGGGTTTTCTCCTTCCCTCAACCAAGACGCTCAGCTACCAAGCCAGGAACTATTTGCAGAGCATCTCCGACCTTGCTGACGTCCTTGCCGCCGGCCTGGGCCAGGGTAGGCTTGCCGCCGCCTCCGCCGCCGACCACCTGAGCCACAGCTTTGGCCAACTGGCCGGCGTGCAACCCTCGCTTCACTAGGTCGGGGGTGACGGCCGCCACAAAGCCCGGCCTGCCATCCATAGCTGCCCCCAGCACAATCACCCCAGAGCCGAGGCGGTCCCTGAACCAGTCGCTCATCTCCCGCAAGGTCTCCATGTTGTCTGCGTCCACCTGGGCAGCCAGCACCTTTACTCCTTTCACGTCTTCCACGCACGAAAGCAAACTCTCGAATTCGCGCCGCGCAATCTCCCGGCGCAATCGAGCGACCTCTTTCTGGGAGCTCCGAATTTCATCCAGGAGAGTCAACACCTTGCGGTCAACTTCATCCATCGGGCAATCGAGGTAAGCTGCTGTGGTTCTCAGCCTGTTCACGTACTCCTGCACCAGCCGCTGCGCCGCCCGCCCCGTCACCGCCTCGATGCGCCTCAGGCCGGCGCCGACGCTAGATTCGGACACGATCTGGAAAAGGCCAATCTGGCTGGTCCAGTGCACATGGGTGCCACCGCACAACTCCTGGCTGATGGGATTGTCGGGGTCGCCTGTCTTGATGACCCGTACCTGCTCACCGTATTTCTCCCCGAAGAGGGCGATGGCTCCGCCGGCCACGGCTTCCTTGTAGCTCGTATGCACTGCTCTCACCGGATAGTTGGCCAGGATGTATTCGTTGACCGTCTGCTGGATGGCATCCAGTTGCTCCTGGGTGAGGAGCTTGGAATGGGTGAAATCGAAGCGCAGGCGGTCGGGGGCCACCAGCGAGCCGGCCTGTTGAACGTGCTCGCCCAGCAGGGAACGCAGCGCCTTGTGGAGAAGGTGGGTAGCCGTGTGGTTGCGGGCAATGTCCCAGCGCCGCCTCTGATCAACCTCGGCCCGGACCGCGTCGCCCACCTTGGGCCGACCTTCCACCACTTGGCCGACGTGGACGATGAGCCCCGGCACCGGGCGCCGGGCATCTGTGACCTCCACTTTCCACCTGAGTGCCCCATCCTCACCGTAGCGGGCGATGAAACCGGTGTCGCTGACCTGACCACCGCTCTCCACATAGAAAGGTGTGGCAGCCAAAACCACTTCCACCTCGTCGCCCTGCTCAACCGAGGTGAGGACCTGACCCTCCCGCAAAATGGCCACCACCTGAGTATCCAAAACCGTGTTGTCGGCGTAGAGGTGCTCCACCCCTTCGGCCCCCAAAGCCCCCTTCGCTTTCAAATCGTCCAAGAGCTGGCCGTAGACCTCCAAGCCCTCTCCCGCCAGGCCGAAGAACTGGCCCGCACTGCTGATCCGGCGGTGCTCTTCCATAGCCTCGCGGAAGCCGGCCTCGTCAACGGTGAAGCCGCTCTCCTCAGCAATGTCTTTGGTCACGTCCAGTGGGACACCGTCCTGAGACCACAATACGAAAGCTTCTTTGCCGGGTATGACGGTCTGGCCGCAGGCTGACAAGTCGGCCATCAACCCGTCGAGGCGGGCCAAGCCCACATCCAAGGTGTGCAAGAAGCGTTCCTCTTCTTCGGTGATGGTGGTCAGGATAAACTCGCGTCGGGTCTGCAACTCTGTGAAGTAAGAGCCCATCGTATCAATCACCACCTGGGCAATTTCGGCCAGGAACGGCTCCTGAAAACCGACTTTCTTGCCGTAGCGGGCGGCGCGGCGCAGGATCATGCGCAGCACGTACTCGCGGCCTTCGTTGCCGGGGCGCACGCCATCGCCAATCAAGAAAGTGATGGCCCGTCCGTGGTCGGCAATGACGCGGTAGGGCACGATGTTTGCCTGGCGTTGGGCATCGCTGTGCCCCAGCAGTTCCTGGGTGCGGGCCATGATCGGGGTGAAAAGATCGGTCTCATAGTTGGAAGCTACCCCCTGCAAAACGGCGGTGATGCGCTCAAATCCCATCCCTGTGTCAACGTGCTTGGCCGGCAACTCTTCCAGAGAACCGTCGGCATAGCGGTTGTACTGGATGAAGACCAGGTTCCACAGCTCGATGAAGCGCCGGCAATCGCCGTTCACGGCGCAGCGGTGATTAGGGTCATCTTTGAGATCGCAGAAGGCCGGTCCACGGTCCAGGTGGATCTCGCTGCACGGCCCGCAAGGACCGGTATCGCCCATCTCCCAGAAATTATCCTTGCGGCCAAAGTACAGGATGTGGTTGGGGTCAATATCTGTCATCGTTTTCCAATAGCCGGCCGCCTCTTCGTCCCTCCCCAAATCTCCCTTGTCGTCTTCAAAAACCGTGGCCCACAATTGCTCTTTGGGCAGACCCCAGATCTCGGTAAGCAATTCCCAAGCCCAGGCAATGGCCTCTTTCTTATAATAGTCCCCAAAAGACCAGTTGCCCAGCATCTCAAAGAAGGTATGGTGATAGGGGGACGGCCCCACGTCCTCCAGGTCATTGTGCTTGCCGCTGACGCGCATACACTTCTGGGTATCCGCCGCCCGGGTGTACTCTCGCTTTTCCAGGCCCAGAAAGATGTTTTTGAACTGATTCATCCCGGCGTTGGTGAACAGCAAGGTGGGGTCATCGCCGGGCACCAACGAGTCGCTGGGCACAATGGTATGCCCCTTGCCGGCGAAAAAATCCAGAAAAGCCTGTCTGATTTCTGCACTGGTCATTGACATAATGATTCTCTCCATCGTCCTTGGCTACTACAGGGTACAAACTACATCCT
>JAOZOT010000144.1 GCA_029933115.1 Anaerolineae bacterium
TGCGCCCTCGGAGTGGGGCAGCCTGCCCAACCACGATTGAGTGCAGAGCTACCGCGCTTATGAGCCTTAAGAAATTATCCGGGTAACGAAGTGCTTTCGGCGGAAGCCCAACGCTAAAGCCGTCGGAAGGGCATAGCCCTGCGGACTGTTTTCAGGTTCAAACGAGGCAAATCTCAGCCCCGCAGGGGCTTGGGCCCTCTCAGCGCGGGGACTTTAGCCCCGCGCCTGGGTTGGGCCGGCCGGAAGTGCCCTAAACGTTCGCACCTCAAATAATTTCTTAAAGTTCATCAAATCCAGGCCGGGCGAGGTGAGCAGTTACGCAGGTAATCAAGGAGCACGGAGGAACTATGGAGCTTGGTAGAGGAGTATTTTACCTCGTTGCCCTGGCTTCCGTTGGCCTGGGTGTGGTCTACTGTTTCTTCGGATACCGTATCTTCAAGATTATCCTCGGCATTTTGGGCTTTATTTTGGGCGCGTCAGTGGCTGCCGAGATCGCGCTTGGCATGTTCGGCCGAGGACAGCAGATCATAGTAATCCTGGCCGGTCTGATGGGAGGTGTTATAGGTGCTGTCCTGATGGTAGCCCTATATTTTGTCGGCGTGTTTCTCTTGGGAGCCTGGCTCGGAAGTTTATTGGGAGTTCTGCTCACCGGTGGAGGCAGAGGCACGCTTGAGACTATCATCGTGTTGGTGTTAGCCGTTGCCGGTGGAGTCATCGCTCTTGTGCTTCAGAAGTGGATGATTATCATATCCACTTCTCTGAGCGGGGCGTGGGGTATTGTGTCTGGGGTTCTCCAGTTTATAACAGGCGGCTTTGGCCCTGTGCGACCCTTTCAATATCATCCCAATCTCAGAGCCTTGCGCCCTCTGGGCGTGCGAGGGTACGTTGCGCTCTTGTGCTGGCTTCTCCTCGGGATAGCCGGTGTCGTAGTACAATACAAAATTACAGGGGAGAAGGGAGAGTGAGGTGCCAATACTGACGCAAGGTTGCGACGCTGTGGTGCGATGCTCAGGGGACGTGATTGAATTGCTGGAGGTGCTTTGATGACAGTGACGGCTACACAGAAGGTGCGTTTGCTGTTGATCGGCGTGGGCAACGTGGGCCGGCGGTTTCTGGACTTGCTCGTCCGCAAGCGAGATACCCTCTGCGACCGCCTGGGGCTGGAGTTGACGTTGACCGGCGTGGCCGATACGTCCGGCGTGGCTATCCGCCCCTCTGGCCTCGATGCGCAACAGGTCGTGCAGCTCAAGGTCGAAGGCCAGGGTGTGGCGGCCTATCCGCGCTGGGGTCAGTCGGGGGTCTCTGCCTTCGAGATGGTGCGGACGACGGAGGCTGACCTGCTGCTGGAAGCTTCCCCCGCCAATCTGGAAGATGGCCAGCCGGGGCTGAGTTGCATCGAGGCGGCGCTGTCAAGGGGGATGCACGTCGTCACTGCCAATAAGGCGCCACTGGTGCTGGCTTTCCCCCGGCTGCTGGACCTGAGCAGGGT
The DNA here is from genome assembly GCA_029933115.1 of Anaerolineae bacterium. GTDB lineage: Bacteria > Chloroflexota > Anaerolineae > E26-bin7 > E26-bin7 > E26-bin7. The sequence continues at coordinate 1,490 of JAOZOT010000144.1, forward strand.
CCATGGCGTGCGACTCTGCTTCGACGCCACTGTGGCCGGCGGTCTCCCGGCCGTCAACCTGGGCCGGCGTGACCTGGCTGCGGCCGACATACATCGGCTGGAGGGCATCCTCAATCTCACCACCAATTACATCCTGACTCGTATGGCTCAGGATGGCTTGAGCTACGACGAGGCCCTGGCCCAGGCCCAGGCCGCCGGTCACGCCGAGGCTGATCCCCGCCTGGACGTGGAAGGGTGGGATGCTGCCAGCAAGCTGGTCATTCTGGCTCACAGCGTGCTGGACTACCCCGCCACCCTGGCCGAGGTGGCCGTCGAGGGCATCACCCACGTCAGCGCCGAGACGCTGCAACAGGCCGCCGCCGAGGGAAAGCGGGTGAAGCCGGTGGCCACCGCCGAGCGGGACGGCGAGCACTACGCCCTCAGCGTGCGCCCCACCTGGCTGGAGGCCGACCACCCGCTGGCCCAGCTTGGCCCCAAGCAGATGGGCATCGTCTACCACACCGACATCAGCGGCGTCATCTCGGCGGCCATCGTCGAAGAGACCCCGTTGCCTACAGCATCGGCCCTGTTGCGCGATGTCGTTGACATCGTATCTTCTCAATGACTTGGGCGGGCCTTGCGCTTTCGTCGTGGAGCTTGAGGGGCACTCCCTCCACTTCACTTTCCCGGCCCTGAAAGCAGAACCGGCGGGCCGTTCTCTCGCCTAGTGAGGGAAAGGGAGCATGGTGGAGGGACACCCCCCCGACCTGCTGCGCAGGCCCTTTACCCATAGCCGGTCCGACGGAAGCGGCGGATCGCATTTTTCGCTCACGGCGGATTTGCAATCTGGTAACACTTTAGCTTTGTGAGCAACTGTCTACGGGGGCAATCACCGCCTCCCGCCTGGCGATAAATCGCCAGGCTGAGCAGGGGAAGGGCGCCGAAAGCGCCCTAAACGGCCATCTACGCAGCTCGATAGCCCGCTTCAGCGGGCTTGAGCTGCTCAGCCCTGAGCTTTAGCTCGGGGGCCGGGCCGAATGCCCTCACAAAACTAAACTGTTACGCAATCCGCCGCCGGACCGCCGGATTTGCAAATCCGGCGAGAGCAGGTAGCCGGCCCCCTGGGGCGACCGCAAGGGCTCGCCCCTACTTTATGAACATGACGCCAGGAGAATGTTATGCCCTTTTCGAAGGTTGAAACCAAATTATCACCCAACGCTCTCACCGTCCTTCGGAGGAGATACCTGCGCAAGGACAAAGACGGCCAGGTCATCGAGACCCCGGCCGACCTGTTTCGCCGTGTGGCCCGGGCTGTGGCCGCTGCCGACCAACTTTACACCCTCCGCACTGACAGCGAAGACACAGCGGAGGAGTTCTACCACCTGATGGCCAACCTGGAGTTCCTGCCCAATTCCCCCACCCTGATGAACGCAGGCACCGACCTGGGTCAGTTATCAGCGTGTTTTGTCCTCCCCATAGACGACGATATGACCAGCATTTTCGAAGCAGTGAAGGCCACTGCCTTGATCCATCAGTCAGGGGGTGGCACGGGATTTGCCTTCTCCCGCCTGCGTCCGGCCGGCGATGTGGTCAAATCCACGGGCGGCATCGCCTCAGGCCCCATTTCCTTCATGCGCGTCTTCGACACCGCCACTGACGTGATAAAGCAGGGCGGCCGCAGGCGGGGCGCCAACATGGGCATCCTGCGGGTGGACCACCCCGACATCCTGGACTTTATCACCTGCAAGGAGCGAGAGGGGACCTTCAGCAACTTTAACATCTCTGTGGGGCTGACCGAGGCCTTCATGCGCGCCCTGGAAGCGGACGAGGAATATGACCTGGTCAACCCCCGCACAGGCAAGGTGGCCGGTCGTTTGAGAGCGCGGGAGGTCTTTGACAAAATCGCCGCAGGAGCCTGGCGTAACGGCGAGCCGGGCATCATCTTCTTGGACCGGATGAACGAGTTCAACCCTACGCCAGATCTAGGGGAATATGAATCTACCAATCCCTGCATCACAGGCGATACCTGGATCACTACCACCGAGGGAGCACGCCAGGTGAAGGATTTAATCGGACGTCCCTTCACGGCCATAGTCAACGGTGCTGAATGGCACAGCGAGGGTTTTTTCAGCACAGGAACAAAACAAGTATACAAGCTAACCACTGTCGAGGGCTTCTCGTTACGACTAACTGCGGAGCATCCTCTCTTGAAAGTCACCGCTCTCACGCGCTACCGGCTTGAAACGGAATGGACCAGAACGCAAGATTTGCAGCCGGGTGACCAGATTGTCATCCACAACCATCGGAACTTCCTGGGGTGGGAAGGTGCACACACTGAAGCGGAAGGCTACTTGATGGGCTTCTTCCTCGGTGATGGCACAATAAACAGTGGCAAAATCATCCTCTCTTCGTGGGGTGAAAGTGACGGCGCAAAAGCCGTGCGCAAAGTGATATACGACTGCGTCCAAGAGATGCCGCACCGCAGCGATTTCGTGGGGTGGAGCGCCATCCCCGGCCGCAATGAGTATCGCCTGACACTCGCCGCTCTGCGTCAACTGGCGGATGAATTGGGCGTGGACAGCAGTAAGGCCCTCACACCGCAAATGGAGCAGGCCTCGGCAGATTTTTATCGTGGGCTGCTCCGGGGACTATTCGATGCCGATGGTTCGGTACAAGGTACTCAGGAAAAAGGGGTAAGCGTGCGCCTGGCTCAAAGCGACCTGGACATGTTGCGCATTGTCCAACGGATGTTGCTACGCCTCGGTATCGCGTCCAGGATTTATCAGAACCGCCGCCAGGAAACCACGCAGGAATTGCCCGATGGGAAAGGGGGAACACGAGAGTATCCAACCAAAGCCCAACACGAACTGGTAATCGCCAACGATAACCTGCGCTACTTCCACGAGCGCGTTGGTTTCAGTGATACTGACAAAGCCCACAAATTGGCTCAGGCTCTAAAGGCGTACCGGCGGGAAATGAACCGTGAACGGTTCGTGGTCACGATAGCAGAAATCGTCGCAGATGGCATGGAAGAAGTGTACGACGTTCACATTCCGGGCATCAACATGTTCGACGCCAACGGGTTGATGGTCCACAACTGCGGAGAACAAGTGCTGCTCCCTTATGAGAGCTGCAACTTGGGTTCCATCAACTTGGCCAAGATGGTTGCCGAGGACGCAATCAATTGGGAGAAGCTGGAGAGGACTGTCAAGAAGGCTGTCCACTTCATGGACAATGTCATCACCGTCAACAAATTCCCCTTTTCGGCTATCAAGGAGGCCACGCTCAAAACGCGCAAAATCGGCCTGGGGGTGATGGGCTTCGCCGACATGCTGATCCAACTGGGCATCCCTTACGATTCAAAGGAAGGGGTGGCCATCGCCGAAAAAGTGATGGAAGCCATCAACTACTGGAGCAAAGAGGCTTCCTGTGACCTGGCTGCCAGCCGGGGGAGCTTTCCCACCTTTGACCGGTCCATCTATGCCCAAGGGCGACTCCCCATCCCTGACCCAACCACCCAACCACCCAACCACCTAGCCACCCAACCACCCAACCACCCAACCACCCAACCGCCCAACCACCTAGCTCCCCCCACCTTTGATTGGGGAGCCCTGGTCCGGCGGATCAAGGCCACCGGCATCCGTAACGCTACCACCACGACCATCGCTCCCACGGGCACCATCAGCATCATCGCCGACGCCTCCAGCGGCATCGAACCTCTCTTCGCCCTGGCCTATGTGCGCCGCAACGTCCTCGACGCCGACGAGTTGCCCGTAGTCAACCCGCTCTTCGAGCGAGTGGCCAGAGAGCGGGGTTTCTACAGCCCAGAGTTGATGCGCCAGGTCGCCCGGGAAGGTAGCATCCAAGACATGGAAGAGGTCCCGGTTAACGTGCGCCGCGTCTTTGTCACCGCCCACGACATCGCCCCCCGGTGGCACATCAGGATGCAGGCGGCCTATCAGCGTTACGTGGACAACGCCGTCAGCAAAACCATCAACGCGCCCCATGATGCCACTGTTGACGATGTGCGTCGGGCTTATCTGCTGGCCTACGAAACAGGCTGCAAGGGTCTGACCATCTACCGCGACGGCAGCCGCCAGATCCAGGTTCTGAACAAAGGGACTGGTGAGACCAAAACGACGGCCCCGACCAGTCACGAGACCAGAGCGCCGCGACCGAGACCGGTTCTGACCCATGGCACGACGGAGAAGATCATCCTGGGCTGCAATCGGACCATGTACGTGACTATTAACGAGGACCAGGAGGGGCTGTGCGAGGTTTTCTTGCAGATGGGGAAATCCGGCGGCTGCACTGCTTCCCAGTCGGAGGCCATCGGCCGGCTTATCTCCCTGGCCTTGAGGAGTGGCATCGAGACCAGGGCTGTCATTAGACAACTCAAGGGTATCCGTTGTCCTTCCCCTTCGTGGCACAACGGCGGTTCGACCCTTTCCTGCTCCGATGCCGTGGCCAAGGCTCTGGAACGCTATCTCAACGGCTCAGGTCCTGGCCGACCGGTGGGCGTCAAGGGGTTGGTGGACATCTGCCCAGAGTGCCCCGAATGTGGGAGCATGGTGGAGCTTGTGGAGGGTTGCGCCATCTGTCGCGCTTGTGGCTACTCGCAGTGTGGATAGTCCAGAAGTCAGGCGCCCTTCTGTGCTTTCTCGATCTTGGCCCATGTGTCGCGTAACGTTGCCGTCCGATTGAATACGAGCTTTCCACCAGATGAATCGGGGTCAACGCAGAAATAGCCCAATCTCAGGAACTGGTAGCGGCTTCCTGGCGTTGCCCCGGCCAGACTGGGCTCAACGCGGCACGAGGTCAATACCTCCAGCGAGTTTGGATTCAGATTGGCTGTGAAATCAAAGCCCTCTTCTACTTCGTCTGGGTCTGGTTTTACAAAGAGGTGATCGTACAGGCGTACTTCGGCTTCCAGCGCGTGGGCGGCCGAGACCCAGTGCAGCGTGCCTCTGACCTTGCGTCCGTCTGGAGTCCAACCGCCGCGTGACTCCGGATCGTAGGTGCAGTGCAGTTCGACCACTTCGCCGGTTTGCTCGTCCTTGACCACATCTACACAAGTGATGTAGTAGGCGTGCTTTAACCGTACTTCACGACCAGGAGCCAGGCGAAACCACTTTTTCGGCGGATCCTCGCGGAAATCCTCTCGCTCGATGTAGAGCACGCGTGAGAAAGGCACCTTCCTTGTCCCCATGCTGGGGTCCTCCGGATTGTTCACGGCCTCCAACTCTTCCACCTGGTCTGCCGGGTAGTTGTCAATGACCAGCCGCAGGGGACGCAACACAGCCATCACTCGCGGAGCGCGTTTGTTCAAATCCTGGCGGAGGCAATGCTCCAACAGGGCGATGTCAACGACGCTGTTCGCCTTGGCCACGCCGATGCGCTCACAAAAGTCTCGGATGGCCTCCGGTGTGTAGCCGCGCCTTCGCAGACCCGACAGGGTCGGCATCCGTGGATCGTCCCATCCGGTGACATGCCCGCCTTCTACCAATTTCAGAAGTTTGCGTTTGCTCAACACGGTGTGGCTGAGGTTGAGGCGGGCAAACTCGATTTGCTGCGGATGATAGACGTTCAATTCGTCGAGAAACCAGTCGTATAAGGGGCGATTGTTCTCAAATTCCAGCGTGCAGATGGAATGGGTGATCCCTTCAATGGAATCGGAAAGGCAGTGGGCAAAGTCGTACATGGGATAAATGCACCATTTGTCGCCTGTGCGGTGATGCGTTGCCCGCATAATACGGTACATGACCGGGTCTCGCATCAGCACGTTTGGATGAGCCATGTCAATCTTGGCCCGAAGGGTGCGGGAGCCGTCCTCGAATTCGCCGGCCCGCATACGCTCGAACAAATCCAGGTTCTCTTCGACCGAACGATTGCGATAGGGACTCTCCTTGCCTGGCTCGGTCAAAGTGCCACGGTACTCTCGGATTTCCTCCGGGCTCAGGTCGCAAACGTAAGCTTTGCCTTTTTTGATCAACTGCACGGCGTACTCATAGAGTTGCTCAAAGTAGTCCGAGGCGTAGAACTCGCGATCCTCCCAGTCGAACCCAAGCCAGCGAACGTCCTCCTTGATTGATTCCACGTACTCGGCTTCCTCTTTGGTTGGATTGGTATCGTCGAATCGCAAGTTGCAGAGGCCCCCGTAATCGGCAGCCAAGCCGAAATTGAGGCAGATGGATTTGGCGTGCCCGATGTGCAGATAACCGTTTGGCTCCGGTGGAAATCGGGTATGAACTCGACCACCGTATTTGTTTGTCCTCAAGTCTTCTTCGATGATCTCGCGGATAAAGTTGGAAGGTGTAGAGTCGGTCGCCTCGTTTTTTCTTGCAGTCGCTGAATTTTTCATCGCTCTCTTTCCCGCTTGGTAGTGTACTGTTTGTCGCAAATATCGTATCACACTTCTATCGCCTTGTCAACAGCCTCGGCACATCGGGGACTGCCCACGTTGGTAAAGTCTTGTTTTTCAGCGAATCTTATGATATAATGGTTTCTGAGGGGACAATCTATCCAACTGCGATTAGATGCAGGGCTAATCCCTGAAAGGGAGGGGAACAGTGCAGAGGGGATTAACTTTCGGTGACGGTTTCATGTTCGGCTGTGGGTTTATCACGGCCTGGATACTGGTTGCTATCATCGTATCCATCCTGTCTGTCCTGATCAGCCTCATCTTTGGCGCAGGCTTGGCGGGGATTCTGGGAGGACTGAGGTCGCAAAGCTGGCTCGGTCTTTCTTTTGTCTGACAGCGTGTCTGAAAAATGCTCGTAGTGGCGACTTGAG
>JAOZOT010000145.1:0-2973 GCA_029933115.1 Anaerolineae bacterium
AGCCTCCTTCACTAGAATAGCCGGTAACAGTTTAGTTTTGCGGGGGCATTCGGCCTGGCCTCCGAGCTAAAGCTCAGGGCTGAGCAGCTCAAGCCCGCTGAAGCGGGCTATCAACCTGCGTAGATGGCCGTTTAGGGCGCTTTCAGCGCCCTTCCCCTGCTCAGCCTGGCGATTTATCGCCAGGCGGGAGGCGGTGACTGCCCTCGTAGATAGTTGCTCACAAAACTAAAGTAGTACCGGCCGCTCCGGGGGCTTGCACGGCAGGTTGGAGGGGCTTCGTAAAGCGGGGTTGAGGGAGTACTACCCCTCAAGCTCCCCAGGCTTCGCTGCGCAAGCCCTCCAGCAGAAACAAAATGGCCCAGGCATCCGCTGGATGCCGTGGGCCATAATTCTCACCACGAGGCAGGATGACACTCTACAACCGTTTCTCTCCGACGATCACTATCTCACTCTCAAAGACCTCCACCTGTGTGATTTTGAGATTCAGTTGAGCTTCTACGAGGGCTTCGTCAATCGTCTGGGAGAGGGAGTCCAGTAAGGTGTCGGGGGCGGTGATAGGACCAAGGTAGACGTCTTCTACGTCTATCACCAGTTGATCATCTATGACGCGTGGTATGGCAACGATCATAGCCTTCATCTGCATAGGACCGACGTTGGTAAGCGTACCCGCGACATAAATCTTGCCTTTGGTGAACCTGATTTGAGGATCGGTGATGGGGGGTTCAGTGGTCTCCTCCAGTTTGAGAGCCAAGTAGGAAGTGACCTCCTCATCAGTGAAGCGCAGGATGAATTGATCGTTGGGATTCAGCGTGAGGGCTTCCACCAGCTTGGCCTCAACGCGTTGGGCGGCCTCGGAGGAAATCTCCACCTGACCGCCGGGCAGAGTAGCAGAGTCTGCCGCTGTACAGGCAAGGATGGTGAGAGCGATGAGCAGGCTCAAGCTGAATATCAACCAACGTCCGTTTTCGTCCATCGCCTTTAACCTCCCTGAAAATTTAATGGGATTACACCTTTGCCAATTGACGGTAACCCCCTTGCAAGGCAGGACTTTCGGTCGCCCTCCCGCAGGGTTATGGCCGAATAGCACCAGGAAGGTGGTTCTTCTTGGACTGAAGAGGGTGTGTCGCCGGGAAATTTGAACCTGCGGGAGAGTCTGATAGCCACTTTGGGAACGCCCTGTGGTGGGAAGGTCCATCCAATTGACAAAGATGCTATTATTATATCACAACCTGCCCTGATATGCCAGTTTTGAGCTTGGGCGCGCCAGGGCTTTCCAAGTTCAGGTGCGACGCCCTTTTACACATTTTCGCCTTGCCTCATGGCAGTTTCAACGTGCCAATCAGCCTGTTATGCAGTTCGAGATCCTTTCATAAATTTGCGGATGTTCACCCTCCCCCAGGCTGAGGCGGTATCCCCGCCAAGGTCACGCCCGTGAGGCGCTTTATTTCAAACCTGCGGGAGGGCAGCCATCCCCTCTGCGAGTGAATTACGAAGGGCCGAACACCCAAGCTGTGGGAGAGTGTGCGGTTACCCCGAAGCCCTGCCGTGAACCACCTCAGCAAGGAGACAGTCGTGGATCAACGTCAAATCGAGTCTCTACTGGAGAGTTTGCTTTTTGTGGCCGATGAACCGGTGGCTGTCAGCCAACTAGCCAAAGTCCTGGAAATCGAAGCCCGGTCTGCGGAGGAGGCACTGGAGAGGTTGAGGGCTGAATACAGCCAACGGGGATTACGCATCCAGCGCAAGGGTGAGCGGGTGCAGATGGTGACCGCGCCGGAGGCTGCTCCCTATATTGAGCGCTTCCTGGGCCTGCAACTCTCGGGTAAACTCTCCACGGCGGCCTTGGAGACACTGGCCATCATCGCCTATCAGCAACCCGTCACCCGAGCCCAGATCGAAGCCGTGCGGGGTGTTAACTGCGACGGTGTGTTGCGCACTCTTACCAGAAAAGGCCTGATAGAAGAAGTTGGTCGCCTGGAACAGGCTGGGCGACCGATCCTCTACGGCACTACGTTTGAATTTCTCCAATACTTCGGCCTGCAAGATTTGGCAGAACTCCCCCCCCTCGAAAGCGAGGAGGAGGACAAAGCTCGGCAGACGTAGAACCGGCCTTCGCCTGCCCCAAGGTGGGCTTGCACAGCCGGGTAGAGTTGGTGCGCTATGCCTTACAGCGAGGGCTATTGGACGACTGGGTTGCAAGAAGAGAGCAGTCATGTTACAATATGCGTGACTTGAAGAGGATACGGAGGTCGTCATGCCCTCACCATTCCCCGGAATGGACCCCTACCTGGAAGGCTACTTGTGGCCCGATGTGCACCACCGGCTGGCAACTCAGCTCTGCCGTCAACTCGCGCCGCTGCTGCGCCCCCGTTACGTGGCCCGCCCCTCGGTCTACTTTGTCGGCGACAGCGTGCCCGCTCACGAACTGGGCATCCTGTACCCCGACGTGGAGGTGGTGTGGCCGCAGCAACCACCGCCAGAAGCAGTGCCGGCCGGCACGGGCGTCGCCCCGGCGGTGGAAATCACCCCGGCGCCCCTGACCCTGCCGCTGGCCGTGCCCTTGCAGGTGCGCCTGGTCAGCGTGGAAGTGCGCGACGTAGCCGGCAATCAACTGGTCACCTCCATCGAAATCATCTCGCCCACCAACAAACGCGAGCCGGGGTTGACCGCCTACCGGCAGAAGCGAGATGAGTTGATGATGTCGGCTGTCCACCTGCTGGAGATAGACCTGATCCGGCGCGGCACACGCCCCGTCCGTGCCGAGGGGCTTCCCGATTCACCCTACCTGGCCGTGCTCACCCGGGCCCGCCACGTGCGGGCTGAAGTGTGGCCCATTGGCCTGCGCGAACGGCTGCCGGTGCTGCCGGTGCCCCTGCGCCATCCCGACCCCGACGTGCCACTGGACCTGCAGACGGCGCTGAACACCATCTACGACGAGGCCGACTACGCCCTGACCATTGATTATCATCAGCC
>JAOZOT010000145.1:3073-5725 GCA_029933115.1 Anaerolineae bacterium
GGTTCTTTTACCGAGCCCCCACCCGCCTACGATGGGCGGAAGTGCCCTCACCAAGCCTCCCGTCCGCCTCAGTTAAGAGACCCCCGGCGGTCAGGAGAAGGCCAAACGTCAACGTACAAGCCCTCTTCCGCTTCACCAGAAGTGGAGGGGGCTTTCGTGAATCCTCCCATCAGGGTGGCCAGCCCTCAAGACGGTAGAGGCACATTCAGAGTGACGGTCGTACCCTTCCCCGGAGCTGATTCTATGGACAGCCGCCCTCCGATCATTTCAGCCCGCTCCCGCATATTGAGCAGCCCCAGCTTTCCCTGTCTGTCGTAGGACCTCTCCACTTCGGTCAGATCAAAGCCTTCTCCATCATCTTTGACGACTACCTCGAATTCGTCACCGCGTCGGACGGCAGTCAGCCAGACGTTCTCCTCATTGGCGTGTCTTTTGACGTTGTTGATAGCCTCTTGGATGATGGAGAAACAAATTTCTTCCAGCTTGGCGGGCAGGCGTTCCTCTAATCCTTCCACCTTGAGGTGGATGTTCATCTCTTCTACCTCTCGCAAGCGTTCCACGTATGAGTGAAGGGCGGGTTCCAGGCCCTGGGTTTTGAGGATGACGGGGCGCAGTTCAAAGATCATGTTGCGAACCTGATGCAGGGTTTTGGTAGCCATAGCCCTGAGCTCTGCCAACCCCGCGGCCACAGATTCTGAAATCGGCTCCGGCAGGGTTTCAACCAGTTCGATGGCCATGATCATCGCCGATAGGGTCTGAGCAGGGCCATCGTGGAAATCGCGAGCCAGTTCCTTGCGCACGTCCTCTTCCAGAGCGATGATGCGGTCCTTTTCTTCGCGTATCTCCTGGTATAGGCGTGCGTTCATGATAGCAATGGCGGCCTGGCCGGCCAAGGCGTACAATATGTCGCAGTCGTTTTCGTCGAAACGTTCTCCTGACTTCTTGTTCAAAACCTCCAGCACACCGATGCCTTGGCCCTTGGTTATCATGGGAACAGCAACCAGGGAGCTGGTGTGATAACCGAGGCTCTCGTCAATGGCGCTGTAAAAGCGTTCGTTGCTCCGCACGTCATGGACGATGTCCGGCCGGCGGTTGGTGAAGACCCAGCCAGCGATACCCCTGTCGGCCGGCATTCGCCGTCCCTCCAGGGCTTCTCCGGCTCCCCCATCAGTCACGGCAAAGACCAACTCGTTAGTGACCTCGTCCCACAAGAGCAGCGAGCCCGCCGAGGCCTTGAGCACCCTGACGGCCGAGTGCAGGATTTCCCGCAGAAGCTTGTTCAAATCCAACTCAGAGGTCAGGTTTCGGGCCACGTCTTGGAGGACCGTCAAGGCTGCAATCCGCTCCTGGGCCAGTTGATATTCGCGTTTAAGCTCCTCGAAACTCATTTTCGTCTCGTCTGACATAGAGCCCATCCCCGCTTTCCCCCGGCCGAAGGGGATAATCTCCTCCCCTGCTCTCCTGCTCCTATTGTATCATTTTTAGCTGTAATTGGCAATTCCAGCACGAGTCCTTACCATTACCCGACACCGCTCACCTCCCCCAGGGCGTAGGCCGCGATTTGAAGCCGTTGCGCGCTGCGGCGAGGAGGTTTGCCCCCGCGCTTGAGGCGACCTTCGACCCGCAGGAGGATCACCTTTTGCGCCCCAGCACAGCCATGATCCCTTCTGCAACGTCGGTGATGGCCTGGGTCTTCTGAAATGCACCGGCCCCCGGGCCTACGACCAGCAGCGGCACCGGATTGGTGGTGTGAATCCCGATGCTCATGTCCTCCAGGTTGCCGTGATCGCTGCTGAGCACCAGGCTGACCGTCGGCCCCATTTCATTCAGCAAGCCGGCCAGGAAGCGATCCAAGGTCTCCAGCAGGCTCAGGGCTTCTTGGATGTCCTTGCGGTGGCCGATGAGATCGGGCAGAAAGCACTCGTAGAGAACCAGATCGTGCTCGTCGGCCAGCCGGGCCAGGCGCTGCCCGGCCAACTCTGGCTCGATGACAGGCGTGGAAATTTTCAGGTACTTGTTCAAAAAGCGATGAGTGATGTCCCAGTAGACAGCCTGGCCGCGTTCCAGGTCGGCCAGCGAGCGGAACGGCAGCCCGGCGGCCAGCACGGATAGAGTGGTGGCCGAATGGCGGCGCTTACCCTTCTTTACGAGCTGGAAATACACCGGGGTGTAGGCGTTGGCAAAGGTAGCTCGATAGCCATCCTCTGTGGCCCGCTTGAGGATATTGTGCTCGTTGATGAGCTCGGTCAGGCGAGCGTTGGGATAGGCGGTCAGGTGATAGCCCAGGAGTTGGGCTGCATTCACTCCGGTGAAGAGGGCTGTCTGGCCGGTGGCACTCTGAGGGCGTCCTTCCACTCCCAGACAGGCGTCAATGCCCTTCAGCAGCAGGCCTGGCCGCTCTACAGCGCGCCCGTCAACCAGCGGTCCGTCCAGCAGTTGGCGCAAGTTGGGCATGGGCGCCAGCCAGAAGGGGTTGCTGTCCCCGGCCGGCCCCAGCCCCACGCCGTCCAGAAAGACAAAGATAACCTGGGACATGACTCTATTATAACACCTCTTGAAACCAGGGGCAAGGGTCGCTATCCTCCCGCAGGGTTCACAACCTGCGGGAGGGTGACACCGGATGGGGCAGGCGCAAGACCTGCCCCTACCCTT
>JAOZOT010000145.1:5825-8246 GCA_029933115.1 Anaerolineae bacterium
GGTTCGCCACCTGCGGGAGGGTGACCTTGGGCAGGTGCGAGACCTGCCCCTACCGGCCTGGATTTGTAATCCAGACCCAAATCCGACCCAACCCAAGCGCGGGGCTGAAGCCCCCGCGCCGAGAGGGCCAAGCCCCTGCGGGGCTGAGATGGGCCTTGTCTGGACCTGAAAACAGCCCCCAGGGCTTTGCTCCTTGAGCCCGGATGTTCGCGTCCGGGCGAATGATGGGAGGACGAAATGTCTCGATGGATCGTGTTGCTGCTGACGCTGACCGGTCTGCTCATTGCCGTTGTGGGCTGCGCGCTCAAGCCATCCCCCACTCCCCCGCGAGTGCCGCCTACCCCGCCGCCCGATGTGCTCCGCGCCGGACTGAGAGCCTCCACGTATGGCCCTCAGCCGCCGTTCCCGAACCCCGCCTACTGGGTCAACACGGCCGGGGAGATGGCTTCTCGCTTCGAGGGCGCGGTTCCGGCCGTGGTCTGGATCAGCAGCACCGCTTGTCTTCCAGGTGGCGGCTGAGGGGGACGAGGTGGCGCAGGAGATCATCCGCTGGGCCGGACGCGAGTTGGGCAGCCTGGCCATCGGCGTCATCCGTCAGCTTGGTTTCGAGCAGTTGGAATTTGAGGTGGTGTTGATAGGTGGGTTGTTTGAAGGCAGCCCGACGCTTATCGAAACGATGTCCGCAACCATTCAGGCGGTCGCTCCGAAAGCGCAGTTGGTGCGGCTGGTGGCGCCGCCTGTCGTCGGCGGCGTGCTGCTCGGCATGGAGCAGGCAGGGATCGAATATAGCAGCGTGCGCCGGACTTTGATTGACACCACAAATGCGCTGCTGGCCAGACACTTGCACCTCCCGCAGGTTCCATAGCCTGCGGGAGGTTGGCCATTCAGCGGGTGAGGGTGACCTTCTGGAGTCCCTGGGGCCGATCCGGGTCGTTGCCCTTGGTCAGCGTCAGGTGCAAGGCGAAGAGCTGGCCGGGGACGACGGCCACGATGGGAGACAACCACTCCGGCACGCCCTCGGGCAGCGGCAACGGGGTGACGGCCTCGGCCAGGAGGTCCTGCCGGTCGGAGATGATGAGCAGTTCGGCGCCGCGCGATTTGATCTCCAAGGTGAAATGGCGCATGGTGTCGAACATCTTGCCATCGGGGGCGATGACCAGCGCCGGGAAGCCACTGCCGACCACCGCGATGGGGCCGTGCATGAAATCGGCCGAGGAGTAGGCCTCGGCTATGAGGTAGTTGAGCTCTTTGAGCTTGAGGGCGATTTCAAAGGCGGTGGCGTAATTGTACCCTCGGCCCAGGACGACGCACGTCTCCATGTAACGGTAGCGTTCCACCGCCCCGGCGATGTGCTCTTCCCCATCGAGGATGCGCTCCACAGCCAGAGGTACGCGTTGCAACGCCGCCAGGCGGTATTCCGAGTTCGTCGAAGGGCGGTCGGGGTCGTCTCCCAGAGCGCAGGAGAGGAGGGCCAGCGCGGTCAACTGGGCAGTGTAGGTCTTGGTGGCGGCCACCGCCCGCTCTTCGCCGGCGTGCAGGGGTATCACGTAATCGGCCTGGGCGGCCAGGGGGGAGTCGGGGTCGTTGGTGATGGCCAGCGTCGGCGCACCCTGCCGCCGCCCCTCCTCCAGCACCGCCACGATGTCGGGCGACCGGCCGGACTGAGAGATGCCGATGATGAGGCCCTCTTCCAGGCGGGGCGGCTCCTTGTAGACGCTGAACAATGACGGCGTGGCCAGCCCCACCGGCAGGCGGTTGTATGCGCCGAAGAGATACTGGCCGTAGCGGGCCGCATTGTCCGAGGTGCCCCGCGCGGCCAAGATGACGTATCTGACGCCCTGCGCTCGCAACTCAGCGGCGATGTGCCGGGCGTTTTCGGTTTCTCGATCCAGCAGGGCCATGAGCACCTGCGGCTGCTGATGGATTTCGGCTTGCAAGAAAGACATAGCATCTCCTTTCCCTGAAGTGCAGCGCCCCATGATGAGCACGTGCTCCATATCGTAGAAATCGGCGTAATGAGCGATGGCTTGACGAAAAAGCCAAATGTGGTATAATATTACACAGGGGATGACAGGCTTCGACAGGGAAGGCTGATCACGGATTGCAAGCCGAGGGGCCCCACCCTCGTTAAATCGGGGCAAAACTACAGACGCCAAAGCAAGAACAGATCTTGCGGCGCTTCCGATGGCTGCCTAGACAGCGTCGGACCGCTCTAGCCGCTTCAAGCGGCTACGTCTGCCCAGGCCTTCCTCCGATGGGCCCGGTGCAGGCGTCATAGCAATCGGAGTGCGGTGCTCCTGATGGCGATAAGGAGTGCCAAAGCCGGGGCTTCCCGGATCGCCTGGCCCATTTCACACTCCGTCGGTCGAGGGTGAGGTGGGTGAGAAACAAAAGGCCGACTAAGCTTGTAGCATATCCGTG
>JAOZOT010000640.1 GCA_029933115.1 Anaerolineae bacterium
TGATCGCTTCCGACCCGTGGGTACAACAGGCGCTAATGTGTGCCCACCTCTATGGCCCCTACGCTCCGGCCCTTGCCGAGCAGGCGAGTAATGCGGAGCAGGGGCTGGGTGATGCCCTGCAACGAGCAGGGAACACGGCCGGCCAGAATCCGTTTGATCCAAACGACCCAATCCGAGGCCTGCCGGAGCGGGTGCAGCGCGGGGTGGAGACACTGCGGCGGTTGGCGAGCAACCCGAATGTCCCGCAGCGCTTCCGTTTGGGCTATCAGGCCCAACTGCAGCGGGCGGAGTACTGGGCGCGGCGTGGCAGGTTGACAGGGGTGGAAGTCACCGGCGAGGGTGGGGTGCGCTTCGACCTGGAGTTGGGCCAAAGCACCATCGTTGAGGTCAAGTATTGGACGAGCAAGTTCGTCTTTGAGCAAAGGGGCCTTGACAAGCTTGTCGCACAGTTAGGCAAATATCAAGCCACCGGCAAGGAGATCATCTTGGAGATGTACCAGACGACTAGCAATCCATTGACACAGGCCCAGTGGCAGGACATTCTCCTGAGACTACAAAGAGAAGGCATCAACGTCTCCAGCCAGAGCCGGCTCTTGCCGCCTATACGGTGAGGTGAAAGATGCGAAAACACATGATACTCGATGTGACGCTTGCGGATTGCCAACGGCTGACCGGCTTGGCAGATGTGCAGCGTCTTGGCCATCTGTTAGCGCAACATGGTCTCCAGATAGTCGTTTACCCGACGCCGGGAGTCGAGGGAGTCGTGCTCAAGGAGTCGGAGATCGATGACTACCTTGCCCAAATGCAGCCTCAGGAGGCCCTGAAAGCATCGGCGCGGGGGGAAATGGTCATACCTGACGGGCGCTCTCTGCTTGCTGTGGGGATGGAAGAGCTCCAGTGGCATTTCAGCCTGGAATTCAAAGCGGGCCGTATAGCGGTCAATATCGGCGGTCTAGTGGACTTTGAGTTCCGCGACCAGCGGGCGTGGGTGGAACCCTATGCTCGGCGTCTACATGGCCTGGCCCGGGCGCTGTACCCCGAGCTGCAGCCTGCTTTGGCTGCTGTATACGAGTTCGACTCTCGCCCCATCTTCGGCGATGTCCTCAAGCGCAAGCTGAAGTGCATCAACTGGGTGAACATCTTCGGGCCACCTTACGTGGAGAAATACGGCAGGGAGTTTCTCTTAGGTCTGCCCGGCTACAAGACAGAGGATTTGCCCGACGGGGGGATCTTCTACCAACTCTCTCCCGCTTTCCTGACCGATGATCCCCAGGCCGCCGAGGCCCTGCGCCAGGAGGTCATCGCCTACTGTGCCCAGGCCGGCCTCAAAGTCACCTGTAAGGCCCCTTACTACTTGCCTGGCGTCACTTCTCCGGCCCCCACTGCTCCTCAGGTAAGTGACGAGGAACTGGAGGCTTATCTTGGGGAGATGCTGGCTGTCACCCTGCTCTTGGACGACGGCACGCGGGTCAAGCCCATCTACATCCCCTGGGCGGACCTGACGCCTAAGCAGCGGCAGATGGCGGTCGAGGCCATCCGGCAGGCGGCCATCGCCGAGATCAAGCGGCCGGAGCGGAAGCGCATTCGCTTCGAGTTCAACGAGATTCCGGATGAGTTGGGGCAGATGCTGGTGGAGTTGGTAGGATGGGATAATCCGGACATTGAGTACGTGCAGGTAGATATGGACGGCCGACAAACCGGATGGGCAAGAAAGCCTTTGGGATGATGGCCCGGCATGGGGATGCCGGGCCTGCTGTTTTGGCGATGTCGGGCCCGTTGTTTCGGCGGGCGGCGGGTTGCCCTGCGCCAGGGGGATGTGGTATACTACCTGCACACGGACCACCTGGGCTCCACCGGCCTGCTGAGTGACCAGGCGGGCCACGCCGTGCCGGGCAGTGCGGTGAGATACCTGCCCTATGGCGGGCTGCGCCTGGGAGAGGCCGGCACCTTACCGACGGACTACACCTTCACCGGGCAGCGGTGGGAGGCGGGCATCGGGCTGTGTACGGGCGGACGGCCGTCCGCCCCTACGGGGCGCGGTGGTACGACCCGGCGCTGGGGCGGTTCCTTTCCCCCGATATCATCATTCCTGACTCTCTTAACCCGCAG
>JAOZOT010000641.1 GCA_029933115.1 Anaerolineae bacterium
TTTCGCAATTATACCACAAGAAGCTCTAGAATCTAAATCTTTTCTGGAAAAGCGCAGATGAGAAAAAAAGCCGGTAGAAAAGCTCCCCGGCGTCGAATCCGTCCCTCCCTGGCCCGCCTATACCTTGGCGCCGGGCGTAGAGTGCCTTTGCGGGTAGCGTTGGCCCGCTTGGCAAGCCACCTGCCGTGGCGACAACCCCGGCCAACAATCGAAGAGCAGAACCTGTGGAATTTCTACGTTGATACCGTCTGGTTCGGCGTCCTGAACAGCATTGCCGCCACCTTTGTAAGCGTCTTCGCCATCCGCCTGGGCGCTTCCAATAGGGAGATAGGTTGGCTAGCCGCCCTGCCTGCCTTGATCAACGTTTTCTGGCTCATTCCCTCTGCCCGTCTCATTGAGCGTCAGCGGCGTCGCCTGCCCATCATCCTTCTGACCGGTTTCCTGCAGCGCCTGGGCTATCTCCTCATCGCTTTGATGCCCTTGTTCATCCACGCTCATCGCGTCGAAGCGGTGATTATCCTGAACGCTTTGATCACCTTGCCCACCGCTATTATCAACGTGGCCATCACCTCCCTCATGGCCGACCTCACCTCTGCTGAGAAAAGAGCCAGGATGGTGAGCATCCGCAACGTCCTCCTCTCCTCCGTCAGCATGATCGTGGTACTCATGGGAGGCAAGTTTCTGGACCTTGTCCCTTTCCCTTTGAACTACCAACTGCTCTTTGGTCTAGGCACCGGCATTTCAATGCTCAGCTTGTATTACCTCAAGCGCATCCAGGTGCCCGACGCTGTCCTCATCCGTCATCGGGCTCGTCCCAAAGAACTGCTGACCCTACGCCTGCGCCGCCTCGTGAGGACGGTGGTCGGCCAGCGTGATTTCATGCGCTTTGCGGGAGCCATCATTGTCTTCCATTGGGGCCTCTACCTGCCCACGGCCCTCTACTCCATCTACCGGGTGAGAGACTTGCAGGCTAACGATGCCTGGGTTGGGTTGCTGGCCACGGTTCTGAGTGCCGCTACTATTTTGAGCTACTTCTGGTGGAGCAAGGTGACCGAAAGGCGAGGCAACCGAAGAGTGCTGATTATCTCCGGCCTGGGATTGGCGCTCTACCCAGCGCTGATGGGCCTTTCGCCCCGGCTCGAACCCCTAATTGTCGTCTCTGTGATTGGTGGGGTGTTCTCAGCCAGCTACAACCTGAGTTCTTTCAACTTTATGCTGGAGGTCTGTCCGCCGGAGCACCGCCCCAGCTACGTGGCCATCTACACGAGCTTGGTCAACGTGACGGCCTTTCTGGCCCCTCTGCTGGGCACCTTCCTGGCAGACCTGTCCAGCGTTAGAATAGCTCTCCTCATCGCCGGAGGGGTGCGGCTGATAGGAGCAGGCTTCTTGTATGCGCTCCTGCCTTCCAGCAAAACTTTACCCGCTGAGTCTCAGTAGACCATACCACCCTCTCGCAGGTGGCGAACCCTGCGGGAGGGTCACTACAGCCTCAAAATGCCCTTATTGAGGTCATCTGGCTCAAAGTCACACCGGCAGTTCTGGGATATGCCCCAGGGCTACCCGTAACTAGCGAAAAAGGCATTTTTTTGGTAAAATGTTCACTTGTAGGTCGAGTTGCCAACTCGACCGCCAGAAAGCAAACACCAGGGAGGAATCAACAATGAGCAATCAGCGAGAAGTGGTGATCGTCAGCGCTTGCCGCACCCCGGTGGGCCGTTTCCTGGGAGGGCTGTCCACCACCCCGGCTCCACGCCTGGGGGCAGTGGCTGTCAAGGAAGCAGTGAGACGAGCCGGGGTTGCCCCGGAATCCATTGACGAGGTGCTGATGGGGTGTGTGGTGCCGGCCGGTCAGGGTCAGGCTCCAGCCCGCCAGGCGGCTATCCACGCTGGACTCCCCCACACGGTAGGGGCTACCACCATCAACAAGATCTGTGGTTCGGGGCTGAAGACAGTCATGATGGCTGCGGACATGATCAAGGCCGAGTTCGGTCAGATCTTTGTCGCCGGCGGCATGGAGAACATGAGCCTGGGGCCATACCTGCTGGCCAAAGGCCGCACCGGTTATCGCCTGGGCAATGCCGAGATACTGGATGCCACAGT
>JAOZOT010000642.1 GCA_029933115.1 Anaerolineae bacterium
TGCCCTCAACCTGCGGGAGGCTTATCCCCACCCCTCGAATCCGTGTAGAGCCATTTTTAATAGGAGATCTCAGCAACTCCAAGCCTGTTCCGGTGTTATACTTTTTGGGAGTCTGACAATGAAAGAGGTAATGGTTATCGCTAATCCCGCCGCAGGGCATGGCAATGGAGCGAAGGTCCTACCGGCCCTCCGTCACCATTTGAGCGAGGAGGGGCTTGACTTCGACTTGGTGTGCACGACCAGGCCCCTGGAAGCCATCGAGTTGGCCAGACAGGCCGTGGCAGACGGCTATCGAACCATCGTGGCGGCCGGTGGCGACGGCACAACCCACGAGGTGCTCAACGGCCTACGAGCAGCCACCGACGATGATCAGGTAGCCGGCACTCTGGGGATCATCCCTATCGGCTCAGGAAACGACATAGCCTACATGGTCGGTATCCCAGAGAATCTCCAGGGAGCTTGCCGCTGCCTGGCTGAGGGACAAACCCGGGTGATAGACATGGGGCGCCTCGATGATCGCTATTTCGCCAACAACATTGGCATGGGCTTCGATGCTATGGTCTCCATCGTGAGCCGCAGGATCAAGTATCTGCACGGTTTCCCCATGTATTTCCTGGCTGTATTACAGACTGTCTTCATTTACTATAAGGCGCCAACTGTGAGCATCACCCACGACGACCAGACCATCACCCGGCCGATCTTGATGGCCACCATCGGCAATGGTACCCGGCACGGCGGAGGGTTCTTCGTCACCCCTTTGGCAGAGGTCAACGATGGCTGGCTAGACCTCTGCATCGCACGGGAGGTCGGCCGCCTGAAGATCTTTGCCCTCATCCCCCATTTTATGCGTGGCACTCACGTTGACAAGCCTCCCATCACCATGCTGCGCTGCAAACGGGCAGTGGTCACCTGCGACAGCGGCCTAGCCGTCCACGTTGACGGTGAGATTTACGCCGAAGCTGCCAGGCGCCTGGAAATAGAAATCCTGCCCCGGCGGCTGCGGGTGGTCTGTGGAAATACGAATGGTCCTTAAACTTCTCGTGGTTGGAGCGTTGGCCTACCTCATTGGCTCCTTTCCCACAGGTGTGATCCTGAGCAAGCTATGGGGTAGGATAGATATACGTCAGGTGGGCAGCACCCATACCGGCACCATGAACGTCGCCCGTTCAGTCAGCGTCGGGGCCGGCATTTTGACCTGTCTTGTGGACGCGGCCAAAGGCATCATTGCCGTGGCCATCGGCCAGGCTCTGACGCACAACCCCTGGTCGGTCACCGTGAGCGGAGCGATGGCCACAGCAGGCCATTGCTGGCCGCTTTACGTCGGTTTCCACGGCGGCATGGGCTTGACGACTCTGGGAGCTATCTTTTTCTACATCCAGCCTCTGGCTGTATTGGCTGTGGTTCCCCTCTGGGCCATTCTCTACCTGGTCATCCGCCACCCTCCTCGAACCACCATGGCCCTTATGCTGATTGTACCGTTGCTGTTGTGGCTGCTGGGCGAGCCCCCGACGGTCATTGCCCTGGGCCTGCTGGCCGGAGGGGTCATCTTCATCAAACACCTCCCCGATTTCAATCGAGTATACGACTAAAAAGCTCGAACCGGAGCAGTTCGAGCTTTTTGCTTTTTATGAGAAGTGTAGTATAATACACGTCGCAAGAGTTCATTCGAGCGAGGAGGTCAGACCGTGCCTGTTTACGAGTACCAATGCGATACCTGTGGGCTCAGATTTGAACGCCGTCAACACATGAGCGACGAGCCCCTGAAAGATTGCCCCGAATGTGATGGCCATGTGCACCGTGTGATTCAACCAGTAGGTGTCATTTTCAAAGGCTCCGGGTTCTACATTACAGATAACCGTCATAAATCTACACTGCCCCCACCCAATGGGGCGAAGGAGCACGAGAGCAAGAAGGCTGACAAGGCCAAGGGGAAAACATCGGCCGAAGGGACGGTATCCTCGTCCGCCGATTAGTCGCCTTTCCCGTCCAAAAAGCCGATCTCAGTGAATCCTATCGGCTCGCGGTGGATCTGACAATCCGCCGCGAGCTTTTTGCTACTGGACACCGCCCCATTATGCTTTGGACACTCTC
>JAOZOT010000643.1 GCA_029933115.1 Anaerolineae bacterium
TGCGCCCTCGGAGTGGGGCAGCCTGCCCAACCACGATTGAGTGCAGAGCTACCCGCCAGCCAGAGACGGTAAACAAGTGCTCGTAATTATTTTATCATCGTTTTATCCCCAGGTCAACAATTGCGGGTATTGACTTTACCCACAAGCCCTGAAGCCCCCACTGCGAGGTGGGGGTAAGTCACAGCCGGCCCAGGAGAAAGCTCCCCTGGGTCAGTTGTGACGGCTCCCCCGGTGTAGCCGGGGGCTTCTCGGCGCTATCCTCACGATGTGGGTAAAGTCAAGTTGCGGGTGGTGGCAGTGACCCTCCCGCAGGGTTCGCAACCTGCGGGAGAGTGGTATACTACTCTCCGACACTTTTGGGACACACCTGGGTGGTGCTTGTGAGCCTTTGCCGCTTGAGAGTGCCATGCCTTGCTTCCTCGCCGTGTATTAAAAGGCCGTACTCCAGGCTATCGGCCAGGGCCTGCCAACTGGCCTCAATGATGTTGGTGGACGAGCCCACTGTGCTCCAGGTGCGGGTCCCGCAGGCAGAATCAATCAGCACACGGGTCTGGGCCGCTGTGCCGGCCTCCCCGTCCAGAATGCGTACCTTGTAGTCGGTCAGGTGGATGTCAGCCAGTTCGGGGTAGAAGGGCAACAGCGCTTTGCGCACCGCCAGGTCCAGGGCATTGACCGGACCATTGCCCTCAGCAGCAGTGTGTATGATTTGGTCACCCACCCGCACCTTGACTGTGGCCTCTGCGGCCATAGCCCCATCATAGCCATTACGCACCAGAACGTGGAAATCGAGCAATTCGAAAGGAGACTCGTACCCTGGCTGAGCACGGCGAATAAGCAACTCTACCGAGCCCTCGGCTCCTTCAAATTGAAAGCCCTGATTTTCCAGTTCCTTGATGCGCTGCAGAACCTGGCGGCTCTGTTGGTCGTTAGCGGACAGATCCAAACCAAACTCCTTCACCTTGTAGGCGATGTTGCTCTTGCCCGAAAGTTCAGAGACGACGACCCGCTTGCAATTGCCCACCAACTGAGGCTCAATGTGCTGATAGCTCTCCTCACATTTGAGGAGGGCATTGACGTGCGTGCCACCCTTGTGAGCAAAGGCGCTGCGCCCCACGTAAGGCTGGTGGGCATCTGGGCTCAGGTTGGCCAGCTCACTGACATAGCGGGAGAGGCTGGTCAGGGTGCGCAGTTGTTCGTCAGTGACGCAATCATAGCCCAGTTTGAGCTTGAGAGCCGGGATGATGGAGCAGAGGTTGGCGTTGCCGCAGCGTTCGCCGTAACCGTTGATGGTGCCCTGGACATGGACGACGCCAGCCTGCACCGCCGACAGCGAGTTGGCCACGGCCAGCTCGCTGTCGTTGTGAGCATGAATGCCCAAAGGAGTGCACGTAGCTTTCTTCACCTCTCCGATGATAGCCGTGAGGATAGAAGGCAGCGTACCACCATTTGTGTCGCATAGGACGAGGACATCGGCTCCGGCCTCTTCGGCCGCAGCCAGAGTGCGCAGAGCGTAGGTTGGGTTGGCCTGGTAGCCATCGAAAAAGTGCTCGGCGTCGTAGATGACCTCCCGGCCCCGTGCCTTGAGATACCTCACGCTATCGGCGATCATGCGCAGGTTCTCATCCAGGCCGGTGTTCAGCACCCGGTGGACGTGCAAATCCCAGCTCTTGCCAAAGATGGCCACCGCCCGAGTGCCGGCCGCTACCAGCGAACGGATGTTGTCATCCTCCTCGACAGCTCTACCAGCCCGCCGTGTGCTGCCAAAAGCAGTGATGACAGCCTGTCTCAGCGGCAGATCCTGCGCACGGGCGAAGAAAGCCATATCCTTGGGATTGGAGCCAGGCCAGCCGCCCTCGATGTAATGCAGACCGAACTCGTCTAATTTGCGAGCAATCTTCAGCTTGTCATCCACAGAGAAGGAAAGGCCCTCCCCTTGAGTACCATCCCGTAAAGTTGTGTCGTAGAGCGTTATCGTCATAGTACCAAACCCCATCCTACTCACCTTCTTCCCCACAGGTTCGGAGACAATTTCAAACCCGCGGGAGGGTAATGCCAATCACTCGCTATTCGCTATCCTATCAAC
>JAOZOT010000146.1:0-1777 GCA_029933115.1 Anaerolineae bacterium
AAGCAAAAGTTCAAGGGACATGAAAAAAGAGCTCTGACAGCGTGTCTGAAAAATGCTCGTGGTGGCGACTTGTCGCTAACGGCCGGTGCTTTGAGGCTAAAAACGACTGAAGTCGTTACTACGAGCGCCGCCCTCTGAATTTTCAGACGCGCTCTGAGAGCTCCGTCTATGCGAACCCTATTGGAGATCTGTGCAGGTCCGTCCCCTGCAGGCTTCAAATAGGCTTTGAGGGCAGGGAACTGCTGACCGTCACAGTCCCACTATCCGGTACACCCGCTCCATGTCCAGGCTCTCCCGCACCTGTCGGGCCAGCCGGTCGTACTCTCGCTCCCGCACTTCAATCATGCTCAGGCCGGAGAAAGCAGCGTCCCAACCCAGGCTCCGCAGCCAAGCCCGCCTCAGGTTGGGGTTGTCGAAGAGGCCATGCAGATAGGTGCCGAACACCTGCCCCTTTTGGTCCACCGCCCCGTCAGAAGCATCCACCGGCCGGTCGCCCCGGGCCAACAGGCGGAAGGCCGGCTCGCCCCCGCGGCTGTGCCCCATGTGGATTTCGTAGCCCTCTATCTCTTGCCCCTCTATCTCGGCGAAGAAGCCGCGGTCGGTTTCGATGCGCGCCCGCACCTGGTAGGTGGCTTTCACCACTTCAAAGACGGTGTCCACCGGCAGCAGTCCCAGCCCCTCCACCTGTCCCTCGGCCGACTCTACTCCCTCCGGATCGGAGATAGTGCGGCCCAGCATCTGGTAGCCGCCGCAGATGCCCACCACCGGGGTGCCATTCTCAGCCAACTCACATAAGGCCCTGGCCAGCCCCACCCGCCGCAGCCACAGCAGATCGGCGATGGTGCTCTTGGTGCCTGGCAGGATGACGGCCTGGGGGCAGCCCAACCGGTCGGGGTCATCCACAAAGCGCACTTGCACCCCTGCCTCCAGAGCCAAAGCGTCAAAGTCGTCAAAGTTAGAGATGCGAGGTAGGCGGATGACGGCGATGTCAACCCTATCCCTTATCCCCTGTCCCCTGTCCTCTGCCCGAGAAACATCGTCCAGAGCCACCGAGTCCTCCTCGGCGATTTGCAAATCTCGGATGAAAGGCACCACGCCCAGCACCGGCACTCCTGTCCGCTGCTCCAACATGGCTAGGCCATCTCGCAGCAGGGACACATCGCCTCGGAACTTGTTGATGACGAACCCTTTAATCAGCCGCCGCTCGTCCTCTTCCAGGAGGGCCATCGTTCCCACCAGCGAGGCGAACACTCCACCCCGGTCTATGTCACCCACCAACAGCACTGGAGCCCGGGCGTATCTGGCCACGGCCATGTTGACGATGTCGCTTTCTCTCAGGTTGATTTCGGCCGGGCTGCCGGCCCCCTCAATGACCACCAGGTCGTATCGTTCCCGCAGCCTGTCCAGAGCGGCCGTCACCACCGGCCACAGCTCCCCCTTGCGGCGGTAATATTCTCCAGCGGCAATAGCGGCCCAAGGCTTGCCCATGACCACCACCTGGGAACGGGCGTCCTGTTCCGGCTTGAGCAGGATGGGGTTCATGTCCACGTGGGGCTCCAGGCCGGCGGCCTGGGCTTGCACCACCTGAGCCCGTCCCATCTCGTGACCCTCGCGGGTGACGAAAGAGTTGAGGGCCATGTTCTGGGCTTTGAAGGGCGCCACCCGCACTCCGTCCTGGCGGAAGATGCGGCACAGGGCAGCCACCAGCAGGCTTTTGCCCGCCGACGAGGCAGTGCCTTGGATCATGAGAGTCTTAGCGGTCATAATCACGAATCGG
>JAOZOT010000146.1:1877-8123 GCA_029933115.1 Anaerolineae bacterium
CGACGAGGCAGTGCCTTGGATCATGAGAGTCTTAGCGGTCATAATCACGAATCGGTGAATCAGCGAATCGGCGAATTGGCGAATTGGCGAATTGGCGAATCGGCGAATTGGCGAATCGGCGAATCACGGGTCACGCTTCACTTATGAGCTGATGCAAGGTTTCAATCAACCGACGACATTCCTCCATCCGTCGGACGGCGATGCGCACGTACTCCGGCAGGCCGAAAGAGGCGCAGTCACGGACCACGAGGCCGTGGGACAACAGTTTCCGGCGCAAGGCCCGCCCATCGCCCACCTCAACCAGCAAAAAGTTGGCCGCCGAGGGGACGACCCGCAGGCCCAGGGCGGTCAGTTCTTCCACCAGGTAGGCTTTGGCTTCAGCTATTGGGGGCAAGGTCTCTCGGAGGTGGTCTTCGTCGGACAAGGCAGCCAGGCCAGCCACCTGGGCCGCCGCGTTGACACTCCACGGGGGTTGGACCTTCTTCAGGGCAGCCACCACCTCCGGCGAAGCCAGGGCATAGCCCAAACGCAGCCCGGCCAGAGCGTGGTCTTTGGTCATGGAGCGCAGCAGCACCACGTTGCTTTCGACAGGGTTCAGGCCGGGGCCTCTCTCCACCAGCGGTTCTGAGGGCCAAGGCTTGGTCACGAAAGCGCGGTAGGCTTCGTCCACCACCAGCAAACTTTTTCCGCAGGCTGCCGCCAGGGCCTCCACTGCCTCCCGCACCAGGTAGACCCCTGTGGGATTGTTGGGGTTGCACAGGAAGGTAAGCCGGGGCTGTTGCTGCTCGATGAGGGCTGCAATGGCGTTCACGTCGGGCTGAAAGTCGGCGGCCGGGGTGCGGTACTCGGTCACGCTGGCTCCCATCACCCTGGCTGCGGCGCGGTACTCGCCAAAGGTGGGGCCGATGATGACCACCGGGTCGCCGTGTTGCAGATAGGCCATCCCCAACAGCCAGATGAGTTCGGTCGTGCCGTTGCCTGCGATGACGTGATTGGGTGTCAGCCCGTGAAGCTGGGCCAGCCGCTCCCGCAGGGCGAGGGCCTGGGCGTCGGGGTAGCGGTCGAGGGATACTTCGGCCAGGGCAGCTCGCACGCGAGGTGAGGGACCGTAGGGGTTGGCGTTGGCACTGAAATCAATCACCTCATCAGGTGACAAGCCCAGCGCAGCCAATTCGGCGTAGTCCGGTCCGCCGTGGACGGCGGGGGTCAGTTTCTCGACCTCAGGGCGTGGACGGATAGGCATTGGTAATCACCCCTCTCCTGGGAGCGTCACAACCTGGGGACATGCCCCATCAGCTTACCAGAGATCACTATGGGCACGGAATGCGGACGCCAGTCCGTGGCAACGAAGCCGGGCCGGGCTTGCGCCTGGATTCCTTGTCCCCAACTCAGTTGACTAGGCCATTGGGGTGTGCTATAATCCTTAACCAAGGAAGCGACCAGATGACTTGTGGAGGAGTCACGATGAGCACTGTTACCATCGAGTTAGACCCTCAACTGTATCAAGACTTTGCAGCCCGTTGTGAGCAGGTAGGCCTGGAAAGCGACACTGTGCTTCGTCGCCTGGTGGAAAAGTTCACTGCTGGGGAATACTTGCTGGATGAAATGGAACTGGCTCCGGGTATCACTGTTGGTCAATATCTTCAGCTTTCGGACGAAGACGAAGCGATGTTATGGGACGAGTGGTATGCCCAGGCCCATCAGGCGGTGAGGCATATCACCGGCGAAGCGAGCCCTGATGCGATACCTGCTGGATAAAAGCGTCATCCGACACTGCGTCAGGGGCCTGCTCGGTGATCTCCGACAAGGTGATGTCCGCTTCTCCCTGCGCTTGCTGCTCACCCTCAGCCCGGATGAGTTGTTCATCTCCCTGGAGGCCGTCCACATCTTGGAACACATCGTCGCTGTGCCTCAGCGACGGGCGATCCTCCGTCGCACCTCCCCCCTTTTCCCCACCCGCTACACGCGCCGTTGGGCTCGCCGCTTGCGCGAAGCCAACTTTGCCCGAGAGGATGCGTATCTCCTCAGCTTGGCGACCTTTGGTACCGACCGGCTGAAGGAAGGACGCATTCTGGGCGTTGACGTTTTCGTCACGTGTGATCTTTCGCTTCAAGCGCACTATCAGTCAGTGCAGTCTGCGATGCAGAAAAGATTGCAGCACATGACGGCCCAGCTACCTCCGCCCTATGATCGGGTAATCATGCCCCAGGTGCAAACGCCTCGCGAAGTGCTGGCTTGAGACCCCTTCACAGTTTCGCCGATTTATAAAGGGCCAATGGAGGCTGCCGTCAAAGCGAGGCCCAGCAAACCGGCGAACAGGCCAACCGTCACCCCCGCCACCTTCAGGGCGCGGTCAATGGTCTCGGCTCCCGGCGGGGCGGGGCCTCCTTCCAGCCGGTAGTGACCCACCTTCTCCAGAGTGACGCCCAGCGCCCCGGCCATCGCGCTCATCGTCCAACCGGCGTTGGGGCTGGCGGTGCGGCGGTGCTGATGCCACATCGCCTGCCACGCTCCGGCCGCGTGCTCACCTGACAGTCCGGCGGCGGCGACTAGCAGCAGACCCGTCAGGCGAGCCGGGATGAAATTGAGCACGTCGTCCAGACGGGCAGCGAACTTGCCCAGGTGCTCGTGGACGGGGTCGCGGTAGCCTAGCATGGAATCGCAGGTGTTGACAAAGCGGTAGGCCCAGGCCCCCGGCAGTCCGGCCAGGGCAAAGAACAAGAGCGGGGCCACGATGCCGTCGGTGATGTTCTCGGCCACCGACTCCACGGCAGCAGCCGCCACCAGGCCGGCGTCCAGTTGACTGGTGTCGCGGCCGACCAGATGCCAGCTCACCAACCGCCGGGCCTCAGGCAGGTCACCCCTTTCCAGTGCCGCCTTCACCTGGCGGGCAGCTTTCACCAGACCGGTATAGGCGAAGGTCGCCTTGAGCAGCGGGGCGGCCAACAGGAGACAGGCCGGTGGGCTCAGCCTCCGCACCCAGACCAGCGCCCAGCCCAGAGGCAAGCTGAACAGGGCCAGGCCGCTCAGCACCAGCACAGTCCCGTGGATGAAACGCCGGACAGGGCCCTCCTGGGGTGCCAGGTGCGCCATCCCCCGGATAAAGTGACCCATCAGGGCCACCGGGTGGTAGCGAGTAGGCGGGTCGCCCACCAGCAGATCGAGGGTCAGGGCCAGCAGCAAGGTGAGGGCAGGCATAGCCACTATCAATTTGGCAGCACAGTTGGGCGGCCATTGCGGGGGTGGGGTAGGATCGTTACTTTGGCTTCGTAGACGGCGGCAATGTTGGACGCGGTGATGACTTCTTCTGGGCGACCCTGGGCAAAGACCCGACCCTGGGATAGCAAGATGAGCTCGTGGCAGAATTGGGCCGCCAGGTTGAGGTCGTGGAAAATGGCCAGCACAGCCAAGTCCTGCTCGTCCACAAAACGGCGGACTAGAGAAAGTATCTCTAGCTGGTGGCTGATGTCCAAGTGAAGCGTGGGCTCGTCCAGCAGCAATACCCGAGGCTCCTGGGCCAGAGCGCGGGCCATCACTACCCGCTGGCGTTCTCCGCCGGACAGTTGGCCGATGAACCGGGAGGCCAGGTGCCAGGTGTTGGTCTCTTCCATAGCTCGCCGGGCCACAGCCATATCAGCAGGGGTCTCACTGCCGAGCAAGCCCAGGTAGGGTGTGCGTCCCATGAGCACCACTTCCCAGGCGGTGAACGTCTCAGGTAGTTGGGCCCCCTGGGGCACCACCGCCAGGTGCCGGGCCAACTGAGCGTGGCCCCAGTGGCTCAGGTCTTGACCTCCCAGGGAGACACGGCCCTCGTCGGGGTGCAGCAGCCGACTGAGGATTTTAATCAAGGTGGACTTGCCTGCTCCATTGGGGCCGATGACCCCTACCATCTGACCGGGGCACACGCGCAGGTTCACGTCCCGCAGCACCGGGCGGCCATTGTAGGCAAAGCTGACCCTCTGGGCTTCCAATAAGCAGCCGTGCGGCGGTAGGCTGAGATCATCGTGCCGCAGAAATCGGGCCAAGGACCAGAGATTTGTCTTCATGGTTAATCCTCATACCAAGAATGTAACTACCAGACCATGGTATGAAGCCCCCGTCGCAGGCGGGGGTGAGATCACAGCTATGCCGGGTTACCAGGTGCGAGTAGAAGCGTGGGCCGGCTATCACCGACCCCCCGCTTCGCAGGGGGCTTGAAATCAACCATGCCCGGGTAGTTACCCAAGAATAATAACGATGAGGCTCCTGCCATTGAAGCAGCGGCTAAAAGATAGCCTGCTTTTTCCGGCGGAGCAGGTACAGGAAAAAGGGTGCGCCGCAAAAGGCAGTTATCACCCCTACAGGCAACTCGCTGGGTGAGAGCAGAGTGCGGGCCAGCCCATCAGCCAGGATCAGAAAGATAGCGCCGACCAGGGTGGTCATCGGCAGCAGAAAGCGGTGGTCTGGCCCCCACACCAAGCGCACGGCGTGAGGCACAATCAGACCCACAAAGCCGATGATGCCGCTAACGGCCACGGCCGAGGCTGTGATCAGCGAAGCAGCGACCACCAACGCCAGCTTGATCCGCTCCACGTTGAGGCCCAACTGCTGGGCTTGCTCCTCGTCCAATTGCAGCACGTTGAGAGGGCGGGCGTTGACCAGAATGATGGTCAAGCCGAGTAGCAAATAGGGTGTCAAAACTCGCACTTGCTGCCAATTGGCCAGGGCCAGGCTGCCCATCATCCAGGACACGACGTGGAAAGTGTGGAAGGCATCCTTGCCGCTGAGCATCAAATAAGTAGTGATGGATGACAAGAAGGCTCCCAAGGCCACGCCGGCCAGCAGCAGGGTCGTGATGGGGGTCTTGCCGCCTACTCTGGCCAGAGCATAGATGACCGCCGTAGCCAGTAATGCTCCAAAGAAAGCAAAGATTGAGATCGCCCCCAGGCCAGCCCAGGTCACCTGCACGGTGAAGTAGATAGCTAGAGTGGCCCCCAGGCCGGCCCCCGACGACACACCGATGAGGTAGGGGTCGGCCAGGGGGTTGCGGAAGAGACCCTGGTACACCGCCCCGGCCAAGGCCAAGGCAGCACCGACGAGCCCTGCCAGAACCACGCGAGGCAGGCGCACCTGGAAGAGCACTGTCTCCCAGGTGGCAGGCCAGTCGGGGGAGATGGTCATCCAGGGCAACCGGCCCAACAACATACGGGTGACCGTCGTGGGAGGAATGGCCAGCGAACCCCAGGCCGTACCCAGAGCGACTGTCACGCTCAGAGCCAGTGCACCCAGAAGCAGGGCCAGGTAACGCCTCCTTGACCAGTAGGGGGCAGGGGTGATGCGCGAAGCTTGAAGTGTGTCAGGTGTCGCGTGGTTTGCCGATTCGCTGATTCGCCCATTCGCCGATTCGTGACTCATTCAAACAATTCCGGGTGCAAAGCCTTGGCCACGAACTCCAGGGCCTCGGCCACGCGGGGGCCAGGCCGGGAAACCAGGTTATCGTCCAGCACTTCCACAATGCGGTCGTTTTTTACAGCCGAGATGTCAGCCCAGCCCGGGCGCGCTTTGACTCCCTCGGCTGTTTCACCATAGGGGTGGTCGGCCAGAAAGATGACCTCCGGGTCGGCCAGGATCAAAGCTTCCAGGTTGAGTTGGGGCCATTGCTCTTGGGTCTCGGCCGCGATGTTGACCCCACCGGCGCGGGTGATGAGATCATCAATGAAAGAGCCGGGGCCGGCGGTGTGCAGTTCATTGGATAGCTCCCAATAGACGCGGGGCCTGGTCTCGGCTTTTTGCACCCTGTCCATCGTCGCTTCGATGCGCTTGCGCAGTTCATCGGACAGGGCAGTAGCTTCCTCCTCTCGGCCGGTTATCTTGCCCACCAGGACGATTTTCTCCAGCACATCATCCACATTTTCGGGGTTGATCAACACCACTTTCAGCCCTCGTTCAGCCAGAGCTGGCCCCACACTCTGGGCGTGGATGCTGGTGCCCAGCACCAAGTCGGGGTTCAAGCCCACTACCTGCTCCAGGTCAATGTTCGAAAAGCCGCCTACTTTGGGTTTCTCCTGGGCCTCAGGTGGATAATCACAATACTCGGTCACCCCTACAACCTTATCGCCCAGCCCCAGAGCGTAGAGGATCTCTGTGTGGCTGGGAGCCATGGAAACGATGCGCTGAGGCTCGGCCTCGATGGTCACCTCGTTGCCCAGGTCGTCGGTAATGGTCAGGGGAAAAACCGTCGGCCTATCAGGTGGTTGGGTGGTTGGG
>JAOZOT010000147.1 GCA_029933115.1 Anaerolineae bacterium
CGGTGCTCTGAGGCTAAAAACGACTGAAGTCGTTACTACGAGCGCCGCCCTCTGAGTTTTCAGACACGCTCAAGATAGAAGAGGACGAGTATCTATGAACCGAACTCGCATTATATTCTTCGTGGTCATCTTGTTGGCTGTTTTGATCGTGGCCGGCTCATTCCTATGGCAGTGGTTGAGCCGCCAAAAGGTGACGGCCCCGGTCCAGGAGAAACTGGAGGTGCGCATCGTGTGCGCTCTGCCGGTGGAACCCTGGGTCCAGGAAGCAGGACGACAGTTCAACGCTGAGAAGCATACCCTGGAGGGGCAGCCCATTGAGGTGAGCATTGTGCCCATGGACGGGCTGACGGCCATGAGCCGCTACGAACGGGAAGAGTTGCTCATTGATGGGCGCGTCCCCACAGCCTGGATCCCCGACAGCCGCTATCTGGTGGAACTGGTCAACGTCACCTACAAAGAGAAGCTGGGACGCGACGTTTTCCTGACCGACGGCGAGTACCGGGCCCGTCCCATCGCCACCTCCATCTTTGTCTGGGGCATCTACGCCAGCCGAGCCGAGGTGCTGAGGGAGAAGTACGGCCGGATAGATTGGCAGGTCATCCACGACGCGGCTATCGCCAAAGGGGGCTGGCCAGAGCTGGGAGGCAGTCCCGATTGGGGCTACTTCAAACTGGTGGTGCCCAACCCCCGTCGCAACGTGGGCGGCCTGGCGGCAATGGTAGCGGCTGCCGGCGAATACTACGACAAGACCAACATTGACGTGGCCGACGTGACCGACCCCGATTTCCAGAAGTGGCTGGGGGAACTGATGGGTTCCATGACCGACCTCTCCAGCGGAGCCTACACAGTCGAAGACCTGGCCCTTTTCGGCTACTCCACCGGCGACGGGGGGCAATTGCTGGAAAGCGACCTCCTGGTCAACATGGCCGGCATCCAGACCCGCTGGGCCGACCCTCTGGTCATCGTCTATCCCAAATACGTGACCTGGTTCGACTTCCCCTTCACCGTCTGGATGGGCTCAGAGACTACAGCCATGGAGAAGAACGCTGCCCTGGAGTTCGAAAAATACCTGCTCTCGCCCGAAATCCAGCAGATGGCCGTGCAACGGGGCCTGCGCCCGGCCAACCTCAATGTGCCTCTCACCGGTGAAGACAGCCTCTTCGTCCGGTGGCAGGATCAGGGAGCCCAGCCTATTGTGCCACGCACCTCAGCCATGCGCTCGCCCGACCGGGAAGTGCTGCTGGCCCTGCTGCGCTGGTTCGACCTGAATGTGGCCCAAAGGTAATGCCCAATTAGCAATTCACAATGCTCAATCTGCAATTGGGAATTGGAGATAAAATTGAGGAAGTGAGAGATGACGCATCGCAAACGGTCGAGTTGGGGCGCGATTGCTGCCCTGCTGACGATAGCCCTCCTCGGTCTGTTAGGAGCCTGTTGTGCTTGCGGGTGGCTCTTCAACACCTTCAAGTCTGAAGTGACGCCCGAGACTTCCCGCACTCCCACTTTGACGGTGGCTTTCTCGCCAGAGAAAGAGGCTCTTTTCAGCCAACTGGTGGAACAGTTCAACGCCCAGGGCTTCGAGACCCCCGATGGCGAACGGATGGTGATCGAGACCGTCCGCCTCGAGCCCGAGGATATGGTTGACGCTGCCCTTCGACAGGCTCAGGACACGGCTCTGGAAGGCGGGTTCCAGGCCATGACCCCCGATTCTTCCATCTGGCTGAGCCAGTTGGACCAAGCCTGGATGGACCGGCAGGGAAGCCAGGTCCCTCTGGTGGGTGAGACGGTGCGCTACGCTGTCAGCCCGGTGGTCATCGCCATGTGGGAGGACGTGGCCCAGTCCATGGGTTACCCCCAAAAGCCCATCGGCTGGGAAGACATCCTGGCCAAGGCCCAAAGCGACCCCAACTTCAAATGGAGTCATCCCTCGACCAGTTCGGCCAGTGGCCTGCTGGCTACCCTGGCCGAGTTCTACGCCGGCGCCGGCAAGACGAGGGGCCTCACCGCCGAAGATGCCCAGGCTCAGACCACTCTGGATTACGTGACCGCTATCGAGAAGACGGTGCGCTACTATGGCGAAGGTGAGTGGGCTGTGGTCCAACAGGTGTTGGAAAAAGGCCGCCCCTACCTGGATGCCTTCGTCTGCCAGGAACAGTTGGTCGTCTACTTCAACCAGAGGAGTGACGAGAAGCTGGTAGCTATTTACCCCAAAGAAGGTTCCTTGTGGGAGGATCATCCGCTGGCCCTTTTGGAGACCCCGGACCTGACGACCTACCAGCGGCTGGTCTTCAGTCGCTTTCGGGACTATTTGCTGTCGTCCGAGGCCCAGATGCTCGTCCTCTCCCACGGCTACCGTCCGGCCGACCTGAGCATCTCTTTGGACGATCCACCTTCGCCCATTACAGCGGCCAACGGTGTGGACCCGACCGAGCCCCAGACAGCCTTGCAGATCCCCGGCGCCAGCGTCATAGAAGTGGTGCGCAACGTGTGGTGGTACACCAAGCGCCACACCAACGTCTACTTGGTGGTGGACACTTCGGGCAGCATGGAGGGCCAGAAGCTGAAAAGCGCTCAGGAAGCGTTGCGCACCTTCGTCGGCCAGATCAAAGGCGATGCGGAACGGGTGGGCCTGGTAGAATTCCACAGCTACGTCAGCGACCTCGTCCCTCTGGACGAACTGGGTCGCAACCGGGCGGACCTGCTGGACGCCATTGATGCTCTGGAAGCCGGGGGCGACACGGCTTTGCTGGACGGCATCTACACAGCTTACACTCGCCTCCAAGAATTGAACGACACCGAGCGCATCAACGCCATCGTGGCCATGACCGACGGGAAGGAAAACAATTCTGAGATCAGCCTGCGACAGTTGACCGAGGAGATGGAGCGAGGCAACGAGACAGGCGTCCCTGTGATCGTCTTCTGCATCGCCTTCGGCAGCGACGCCGATTACAGCACCCTGGAGGTCATCGCCCAATCCACCGGTGGTCAGGTACGCGAAGGTGATTTGGAGACCATCCGGCAGTTGTACAAGATTTTGTCTACGTACTTCTAGGGAGGCAAATTAAGAGGTGTGCTATGAATGCTGTTCTGGATAAAGCCATTCCTATCCTGATTGAGCCACTTGTACAAATGGGAGTATACAGAAGCCAGGAAGAGGCTCTAAAGAACCTGGTACTGCGGTACGTGCAAGAGCAAATAGATGAAGCCGAACAGGAAATAGCCCGTTTTCAAAAGAAATATGGGATGAGTTTTGAGGAGTGGTCTGATTCACTGGTCGGTAGGGCAACCATCGAGGAAGAAGATGATTGGATGGAGTGGGAGTCGGCACGGGACATGCTTGAAAGTTGGCAGCAGATAAAAGCTGACATAGAGCAGATTAATGTATCAACAGATCTTACAAATCCTCCGTGACTCAGCGCTTATTGCGGAGCCGGAGATAACCGAGCTGAGAGTCTATGGCGAGGAACAGTTTCGGGTCAAGATCAGAGGCAATGTCGCAGAGAGCTTGACTCTGCAAATCTGGATCAATCATAGCCCTCTGCGTACCCGCTATTCGTATCAGCTCTTCGGTGAGGAAAGGACGATTCTCAGGTGGGATAATGCCCCGCATCACCCCGAATTGTCAGAGAACTTCCCGCATCATTTCCACGATGAGCAGGGCGCAATGTTCTCCTCGGAACTCACAGGCAACCCATTGGAGGATGTGCCATCTGTTTTGCGGGAGATAGAAGAATTCGTGGCGAGTCCACATACCAGGAAGATTGTTTGCTAAAGGACGATTGTATGGCGAAAAAGTTCCGAGATGAATTGGAGCGGCGAGCTTTCAGAGCCATGCTTTCCCACGCCTTCTTCCGGCTGGAAAGTGCCGTAACCATTGCCTTGATCATTGTGCTGATCGGTATACCCCCCCTGCGCAAGCCTTTCCCCTGGTGGCAATGGTGGTACTGGCTTATCCTGGGCATAGTGGCCGAGGCTCTGATCATCTGGACCAGCCTCAGCGACGTCGAGACCGGCCAGAAAGTGATAGCCGAGATGTTCCGCCAGGAGTTCGACGCGCGAGCCCTGCGGGACAAAAAGCTGCGGGAACGGTTGGAGAAAGCCCTGGAGTACCGCCAACGCATTGACACCCTGATTCAGCACAGCGAGGCAGGAGTGTTGCGGGACCACCTGCGGGATACCACGGCCGGTGTGACCGACTGGATAGCCAACATCTTTGACATCGCCCGACGACTGGATGCATACCGGCGCGACAGGACGATCCAGCAGGACATGCGTTCCGTGCCGCTGGCCATCCAGAATTTCAAGAAGCGGCTGGAGCTAGAGGACGACGAGACGGTGCGGGCTCAGATGCGGGAGACTATCCGCAGCAAAGAGGCCCAGTGGGAGAACCTGCAAAAGCTGCAAAACACGATGGAGAAGGCCGAGTTCCAACTGGAACACACCCTCGCCGCCCTGGGCACCCTCTACACCCAGCTTCAGCTTATTGGAGCCAAGGACGTGGACAGCGGGCGCACCCGACGCTTGCAGGAGGACATCGCCGAGCAGATCGCCTCGTTGCAGGACATCGCCGAGGCCATGGACGAGGTCTACCGAAACTGAGAGGAGGAAAAATGATGGATCATTCACACTTTCTGTTTCAAGACTGGCTGAAGTGGTGGGAGAGCCTGGTCGTGCTCTGGCAGAGCGGTGGCTGGCAGGCGCTGTACAATGCCAGTCGGAATTTTGATGCGGGGCGCGACCTGGGCAATGTTGCCACCGGCACTGGCGCGGGCACCGCTGCCGCCAGCGATGCCTTCAAGAGGCTGACGGGGATATCCACGCCGAGAGAACCCGCCAAAGAGGGATACGAAGCGGAGCGCAAATTGGCTGAGACATGGCTCGGAGAGGTGTGGGAGTGGATCACCTCGGACTCGGGAGAAGGAAAGCAAGAGTGAATCAGGAAGGAGTACACCGATGTCATTGAAAACTCGCCTCATCTATCTTGCAATTTGGGCAGTGGTGGTGGTCGCTGTCCACCTGTTGCTGGGTGTGGGGCCTGCGCTGGGAAGAGCACTCTTGATTGTGACTCTCTATCTTCTGCTGACCTGGGCGGTGCGCGCCGTGCCGCTGTCATCGTTGTTCCTCCTTTTCTTCCTGGGGCTGCTTGTGGTGAGCCATGTCACCGTGCTACTCCAATTCCTGATCAAGGGGATCTTCCTGCCACCAAGCTGGAGCAACGAAGGTCGCTTCCTGGACAATGTCTTCCTGGCCCCAATCAGCGAGGAGATCTTGAAACTGCTGCCGGTGGTGCTCCTGCTCATTTGGAGAAAAACGCGGGTCCGGACCGCTTTCGGGGCTACGGACTTGATGTTATGCGGGCTGGCCGTCGGGGTTGGCTTTCATCTTTTCGAGGACGTGCTCGTTGGGCCGATAGAAGTGCCGACAGCAGGCCCGTCGCTTGGCGGTCTGCCCCTGGTGCCGGGGGTGGAAAGACAGGTGGTGCGTGGCCGACCGGATGTTGTCTTCATTGGGCACGCAGCGGGAACCGCCTTTACGGGCCTGGCCCTGGGCTGGTCACGCTACCTGAAAAAACGCTGGCGTTATGTGCCCGTCTCGGTGGCCTTGGTGTGGATGATGTGGTGCCATGCCATGTACAATGGATCGGACTTTTTCCCTCGTGGGTCGTGGGTGTTCGTCACCGCCCCCCTCACCCGGCTGACTCCCTGGGTGTTCTTGCCGGCGGTGGTGGCAACGGTGGTATTCGAATGGATCCGTTTGCGCCAGGGCGTGACCTCGGTGGAACAAGGCTACAAACAGCGGTTGCGCCAGGTTCTGCCCGGCCGGCCCAAGGACGGGTTAATGTGGCTTGATCGCTGGTGGCACTGGCTCCTTTGCCGCGACCTGGTGCGTCAGTTGGGCTATGCCCGACTGTGGCTGCGCGCCCAGCCTGATGACAGGGAGACGGTCAAAACGCATGTGTTGGGGATTATCCCAGAGTTGGAAGAAGGTCTGGCGCGGCTGGCATCGGCAACAGGAGCCTAGAAATGCGGATCAGTTCACTCTTATCAACATCTCTCCTCGTCGTCATCGCATTTGGGGTGCGTTGTACACCTCAGACAAGCTTGTCAGAAAATCAGGTGTTCGAGTTCTCCGGCGGCGGCGCGTATCACCCGCAGGGATTCGGCGAATGGCGAGTCCGCCTGGACGCTGCCGGAATGTTTTCAATCACACACAATATCCGTGATGAGACGACAGATTATGGAGTCTTTACACTGACAGAGAGGGAGAATTCGGAGTTGTGGGAACTCATCCGGGCGGCCGGTATTGAGGGACTTGAGCCACCCCAGCGTCCAGGGGTCCCTGATGAAGTCAAGTATACTTTCGTGCTCAGAGATGGAACGCAGGTCCACTCGGTGGAGATCTGGGGCAACGACGCACGTGAGAATGACGAAATCGTTGCTTTGATTGATCGTATCGCTGCCTTGATAGAGGCGCACACCGGCCAGAAGCCCGTGCTATGGTAAGACCAACATGGGCTAATAGTGGTGGCCCGAAACCGGGCACGGTGAGCAAGACCATACGAGAAATCAAAGGAAGAAATTCGTGGAGACAAGACACCTTCTATTGGTGGCAACGATGACGCTTGCTGGAACTGTTGGCCGGCGGTGCGACACGCTTGGGAGGTGAGCAGTGGAGAAAGTCATCAGCGCCATGACAGCGCGCAGGAACCTGGGTCAAATTCTTGAGAAGGCTTTTTATAAAGGCGATTCCTTTATCATAGAGCGGGCGGGGAAGCCAATGGCCGCCGTGGTGCCTATTGAGCAGTACCGCCAATGGCAAAGGGAACGAGACCAGATTTTCGCCATGATTGATGAGGTACAACAGCGGACGCGGCAAATTCCCGTGGAGGAACTGGAAGCTGACATCGAAGCAGCGGTGAACGCAGCCAAAGCAGTGGAAATGAGCGAGCTATCCTCTGAGCGGGAGACAATTCCTTCATGAGAGTTGTTCTGGATGCCAACCAATTTGTTAGCGCCGTGCTTGTCCCTGTAGGCCATCCAGCGCAAATACTACGGGCCTGGCGGGAGGGGCGCTTTGAGTTAGCCCTGTCTCCGTCCATAGTAGCCGAGATACGTCGAGTTCTGCTCTACCCCCGTCTACGCAAAAAGCATGGCTGGTCTGAGGGGCAAGTTGATACCTTTTTGAGGGGCCTGACGAAGGCGGCCACCATCACGCTGAAGCAGTTGTCTGTCAGAGTTGTGGATGATGACCCCACTGACGATAAATACCTGGCCTGTGCCCTGGAGGCCGATGCCTCTTACATAGTGACCGATGATAGACATTTGCAACGCCTGGGCATGTATCGGGGTGTGAAAATCGTCTCTCCGGCCGTCTTCCTGCAAATTTTGGAGGCCGAGATCTGAGGGCATCGTTGAATGAGGAGAGGCAAATCACAACCATGGGATACCCCAGCCCATGATAGTTCATCACTGCAACGGCCGATCCTGCTGGGCTCGTTGGGCTTTGGCTTTCTGGCATTCCTGCTACCCATTTACGGCAAACGGCTGGGAGCCAGCGCACTGGGAATCGGCGGCCTATTCTCCATTTTCTCCATCACGACGGTATTGATCCGCCCCTTCATCGGTTGGGCCCTGGACCGCTTTGGACGCAAGCTCTTTTTCGTAGCGGCGTTGATTTGCTACGCCGGCTCGATGGGATTATTCTCCATAGCCAGCGATGTAGCCGGGCTTTACCTGGCCCGGCTGGTGCAAGGCATAGCTTCGTCGCTGATGTGGATTTCAGCCTACACCATCGCCATTGACCTGACCTCGGCCGAGAGGCGAGGCAGGGCGGTAGGGTGCGTGGATGAATCTGCCGCCCGCGGGGCATTATATGGCGCTTTGGTTGGCTTTGCCCTTCTGGTCTGGCTCCCTCTGCGCACCGGCTGGAAAGTGCTGTTTGTCGGCTATGCTTTGTCGGCGGCCGTGGGGGCATGGCTGGCGTGGAAACACGTCCCCGAGACGCGACCGACTCACTCTGTCCAGGCTGGGGGTGCGAGAATCATGTCCTGGCCCCTGTTGAAGCTGATGGTCATCGTCTTTGTCAGCGGTGTATCCACAGCCATGCTCAGCCCCTTGCT
>JAOZOT010000644.1 GCA_029933115.1 Anaerolineae bacterium
ATGAAGCGCGACCGCTTCTCGCCCCAATGGACCTCTATCCTACAGCACAAGACCTTCCTGATGTTTTTCTACAACCCCTCGGTGCGCACCCGGCAATCCTTCGAGTGCGCAGCCACAGAACTGGGAGGCCATGCTCAGTTCTTGGAGCCCAAGGCCATGCGCTTGAAGACGGCCACCACTGCCGGAGAGACCGTCGAGGATGCGGCCCAGGTGATGAGTCGCTACGCCCACGGGCTGGGCATCCGCATCCTGGAGGACAAGGTGCCCTACTATGGTGCTGGCGAAGAATTGATTCGCGAGTACGCCCGATGGTGCAGCATTCCCGTCATTTCCATGGCTCACGACAAATACCACCCCTGCCAGGGCCTGGCCGACGTGATGGGCTGGGCTGAGTGGCTGGGCAAAGGGCCCGGTCACCCGATTGACCTCACAGTGCTGAGGGGCAAGAAACTGCTGATCACTTGGGGACATGGAGCTCTGGCCCGCTCCTGGAGCAGCGTGCAAGAAGCTTTGCTCATCGGCTCTCGCTTCGGGATGGACGTTACCTTGGCCCACCCCGAGGGCTACGATCTCGACCCCCAGGTCATCCGGTGGGCCAAGGAGAATTGCGCCGCCAATGGCCGGACCTTCACCGAGACTACCGACGTGCGAGCTGGCTATGAAGGCGCCCACGTGGTCTACTCTCGACACTGGATGAGCCCCCAGGCCTATCGGGATGGCCAGTTCCACAAGCAGGAGGAGATAGACAAAGCCCTAGGGTACCCACAATGGATCTGCGACGCCGAGAAGATGGCTTTGACCGACAATGCCATCTTCACCCACCCTATGCCTGTAGACCGAGGGCATGAGGTGACCGACGAGGTGGCCAGCGGCCCCCGCTCCTGCATCTACGATGTAGCTGAAAATCGCCTGCACGTGCAGAAAGCGATTATGGCGCTCACTATGGGCAATCTATGAGCAGATGCTCCGGTCATTGCCAGAAGGGGCTTGCGCGGCGAAGCCTGGGGAGACCTCGGCCTGAGCGTTCGACCGAGCGCACGGAGTCTCACGACAAAGCCCCCGCATCCCCCAACCTGCTGTGCAGGCCCAAATGTTAGATGGAGGCTCAATCAATGACAGCAAGTGATGAAACGAGCACCCGGCGCGTTGCCGTCGTGGCCATTGGCGGCAATTCTCTGATCAGAGACAAGGAGCACCAGACTGTGCCCGACCAGTTCGCCACCACGCGAGAGACCTGCGTGCACATCGCCGGTATGATCGAGCGCGGTTGGGACGTGGTCATCACCCACGGCAATGGCCCCCAGGTGGGCTTTATCCTCCGCCGCTCGGAGCTGGCCAGCCATGTGCTACACACCGTGCCCCTGGATTCCTGCGGGGCCGATACCCAGGGCGCCATCGGCTATATGATCCAACAATCTCTGTACAACGAGTTCAGGCTGCGGGGCATTGACAAGCAAGCTGTCACCGTGGTCACCCAGGTGCTGGTAGACAAGGACGACCCGGCCTTCCAGAACCCTTCCAAACCCATCGGCCCTTTCCTGGATAGGGAGACCGCCTTGAAGAGACAGGCCGAGGAGGGTTGGGACGTGATCGAAGACGCCGGACGGGGCTGGCGACGGGTGGTGCCCTCCCCCATCCCCAGGCGCATCATCGAGCAGGACGCTATCAAGAAGCTTGTTGATGCTGGCTTTGTGGTGATTGCTGTTGGTGGTGGGGGCATCCCGGTCGTCGAGGAAGACGGGGAACTGAAGGGCGCCGCCGCAGTCATTGACAAGGACTATGCCTCCAGCCTCTTGGCTTTGGCCATTGGCGTTGACCTCTTCCTCATCTCCACTGCTGTAGAGAAAGTGGCCCTCAACTTTGGCCGGCCGAACCAGAAATGGCTGGACAGGATGACTCTGGCCGAGGCCAGACGCTATCTGGAAGAGGGGCACTTTGCGCCGGGGAGCATGTACCCCAAGGTCAAGGCCATTATTGATTTCCTGGAGGGAGGGGGCAAGGAGGCTCTCGTCACCAACCCGGAGAACATCGAGCGGGCATTAGCCGGTGAGACAGGGACGCGCATCGTACCTTA
>JAOZOT010000148.1 GCA_029933115.1 Anaerolineae bacterium
AAATCCAAGCCTATTGCCCCGAAATTCGCTGGATTTGGCAATCCAGCGAGAGCGATGTGGGATAATTTTTTCTGGAACGCCTAGGCAGGAGGAGAAACGTGAAAATATTGGACTTTCGTGTCAGGCTGAGGGTGAAGGAGTGGCTTAACGCCTGGCTACCTCCCCACGGACCCATTCCGCCCTTCCAGCGATACATAAAAGTCTTTGGATTGGAAGATAGACTCACTGAAATGCCTATTGAGGAGCAGATCAGAGAGATGAGAGAAGCCGGGATCAGCCGGGCAGTGATCAGCGGTGACGATTTGGAGACCAACTGGGGCCACAAGACCCCCAACGATTTCATCGCCGGGGTGGTGCAGCAGTACCCGGATGTGTTCATCGGCTTCGCCGGGGTGGACCCCCATAAGGGGATGGACGCTGTGCGGGAGTTGGAGTGGGCAGTGAAAGAACTGGGGCTCAAGGGGCTGAACGTGGCCCCCTTCCTCTACCGGTTGAGGGCCAGCCACAAAAAGTTTTATCCCCTGTACGCCAAGTGCGTGGAACTGGACATCCCGGTGATGCTGCCTACCTCCATGCATTTCGACCCGGGTAGCGTCATGGATTTCGGCCATCCCAAATACCTCGATGAAGTGGCCGTTGACTTTCCCGAATTGAAGATAGTAGCCATTCACGCCGGTTGGCCCTGGGTCAGGGAGATGATCGCCGTGGCCTGGCGGCACCCCAACGTATACCTGGAGTTCTCGGGGATCGCTCCCCGCTATCTCGACCCGGAACTCATCCGCTACCTCAATACCCCCATCCTGGCCGATAAGGGGCTCTTTGGCACCAACTA
Source organism: Anaerolineae bacterium (assembly GCA_029933115.1). GTDB lineage: Bacteria > Chloroflexota > Anaerolineae > E26-bin7 > E26-bin7 > E26-bin7. The sequence goes on from JAOZOT010000148.1 coordinate 833, forward strand.
CCCTCTGTACCCTTTCAAAAGAGGAGTGGAGGAGTTCAAGCAATTGCCTTTGAAGGAAGATGTGTTGGAAAAGGTCTTTTACAAGAACGCGGCAAGACTGTTGAAGATAGAGTAGCCTGGAAAGGAGTTCACCGAGCGGACATGATGGTTTTCCTTCCCTACGAGGTCGGACCGATAAGACCTCCCAGTGAAGCCGGCAGCCTGTTGATCAGAGCCACCCGCAATTGCCCCTGGAACAAGTGTGAGTTCTGCCCCACCTACAAGCAGGTTCGGTTTGAGAAAAGACCTGTCGAGGACATCATCCGAGATATTGACCGGGCCGCCGCCTATCATGGTGACCGGTTTCAGACGGCCTTCCTTCAGGATGCCAACAGCCTGATCATGAAAACGCCCGACCTGGTGAAGGTGATCTCCCATCTCAAGGAGAAATTCCCCAGCGTCCGTCGGGTGACCAGCTACGCCAGGGCCAGGACGGTGGCCAGGAAAACAGTCGAGGAGTTGAAGCAACTGCACGAGGCGGGGCTTTCCCGGCTGCACATCGGTCTGGAATCCGGCTACGATGCCCTGCTGGAGTACATGAAAAAAGGAGTGACCTCCGAGCTGGCTATAGAGGCCGGGCAGAAGGTGAAGCAATCGGGCATCTCCCTTTGCTTCTACGTCATCCTGGGGCTGGGAGGCCGGCTGAGGCTGGAGGGAGAGGAAACCTGGAGAAAGCACGCTCTGGAGACGGCCCGCGTCCTGAACGCAGTGGACCCCGACTACATCCGGGTCAGGACGCTGACCATCAAGGAAGGTATGCCTCTGTACGAGAAACTATTGAGCGGGGAGTTCGAGAAAGCCGGCGACGCTGAGGTGGTCAGAGAAGAAGAGTTGTTGATCGAGAACCTGGAGGTAACCAGCCGCTTCGTCAGCGACCATTCGACCAATGTCCTGATGGACGTCAGAGGCAAGCTGCCGGAAGACAAAGAGCACATGCTCTCCATCATCAGGCGCTATCTGGAACTGTCCGAGGAGGAACAACTCAACTTCAGGTTGGGGACCCTGTTCAGAGCCCTGGGTTATGCCCCCAATTACCTCACTCTCAACGAGTTCTTCGACCCCTCCAAGCGCCAACGGGTGACGGCCGTCATCGAGGAGATGGAAGCCAAGGAGGCCGGTTCGACCAGGAAGCTGGTGGAGCGGCTGAATACGATGCTCATCTGAGGTTGGGGTGGTTAGGTGGTTAGGTAGTGGGATTGGTATTCTGGAGGTAAACTGGATGCGAGAAGAGGAGTTGTACGAGAGGGTATACACCGTCGTCCGGCTCATCCCGCCGGGGCGGGTAGCGACCTATGGGCAGGTAGCGGCTGTGGTGGGGCCGCCGTGCGACGCCCGGGAGGTGGGCGGAGCTATGGCCGCGCTGCGCTATCGGCGTGTTGACCCGCCGGTGCCCTGGCAGAGGGTGATCAACGCTCAGGGCAAGGTCAGCACTAGAGGGTTGGAACAGCAGCGCCTGCTGGAAGAGGAAGGCGTCATTTTTGACGAGAAAGGCCGCACCGACCTGAGCCGCTTCGGCTGGGAAGGCCCAGATGAACAATGGGCCAAGGCTAATGGGTTTCACACCTTGCCTGAATCGCTGCGCTTCAGGTCAGGCGCGGAGCAGCTATCACTATTCTGAGAGTGTAACTACCCAGACCATGGTATGAAGCCCCCGTCGCAGGCGGGGGTGAGATCACAGCTATGCCGGGTTACCGGGTGCGAGTAGAAGCGTGGGCCGGCTATCACCGACCCCCCGCTTCGCAGGGGGCTTGAAATCAACCATGCCTGGGTAGTTACCTGAGAGTCAACGTTCACCCTCCCGCCGGCTGCGAAGATATTTTGACGCAGAAACGCACTTCTGGCTTGCTTTTTGTCCGTAGGGGCGAACTGCCAGGCCTACGGGAGGGCAGTCGAAAAAGGTCAGGAGTCATTACCATGAAACTACGCTTCATGGGCGCTGTGCGCACCGTCACCGGTTCCATGCACATGCTCACCGTCAATGGCAGCAACATCCTGCTCGACTGCGGGCTCTTTCAGGGGCGGCGGCGGGAGGCTTTCGAGCGCAACCGCAACCTGCCTTTCGAGGCCAGAGATGTGGATGCCCTCATCCTCTCCCACGCCCACATTGACCACTCTGGCAACATCCCCTCTCTGGTCAGGAGCGGCTTTCGGGGCGACATCTACGCCACCTTTGCCACCCGCGACCTTTGCGCAGCCATGCTCCCCGATTCGGCTCACATCCAGGAGCAAGATGTGGCTTACGTCAACAAAAAACGAGCTCGCAAGGGTCTCCCTCCGGTGGAAGCCCTATATAGCAAGGAGGACGCTAATGCAAGCCTCCAGTACTTTGTAGGCGTAAGCTACGACCGGGGCTTTGAGGTGACTCCAGGGGTCCGGGCCACCTTTCGCGACGCGGGGCATATTCTGGGCTCAGCCATCACCGTCCTCGACATCGAAGAAGATGGCCGGCAGTGCCGGCTGGCCTTCAGCGGAGACCTGGGCCGCAAGGATTTGCCCATCCTGCGAGACCCCAGTCCGATCCATGACGTGGACTATCTCATTATCGAGAGCACCTATGGCAACCGCCGGCACGAAACCCCTGAGGAGGCCCAGGCCGCCCTGCGACGTGTGGTAAACGAGACCTATCGCCGTGGCGGCAAGGTCATCATCCCCGCCTTCTCCGTAGGCCGCACTCAGGAAATCGTCTACACCCTGCACCGCCTGACCGAGGCCCGCCAGATCCCCAATCTCCCCATCTTTGTAGACAGCCCCCTCTCTGTGAACGTCACCGAGGTCTTTCGGCTGCACCCCGAATGTTACGACGAAGAGACGGCCCAGTTCATCCTGGGCGACCGCCACCCCGACCCTTTTGGCTTCAAGCGCCTGCGCTACATCCGCGATGTGGAAGCCTCCAAAGAACTGCAATTTGTGCGGGAGCCGGTGATCATCATCAGCGCTTCCGGCATGTGCGAAGCCGGACGCATCCTGCATCACCTCAAAAACAACATCGAGGACCGGAGAAACACCATCCTCATCGTCGGCTGGCAGGCTCCCCACACCCTGGGCCGCAGGCTGGTGGAGCGTCAGGAGAAGGTAAAGATCTTCGGTGAGGAGTATACACTCAAGGCCGAGGTGGAGGTGATCGGCGGCTACAGTGCCCACGCCGACCGCGACGAGTTGCTGGACTATGTACGCCCCCTCATCAACGGCCGGCTCAAGAAAGTGTTCGTGGTACACGGTGAAGAGGAAGCTTCCCTGGCCCTGGCCGATGGGCTCGGAGACCTGGGAGTACCCGATGTGATTGTGCCGGAACTGATGGAGGAGGCTGTCCTGTAATTTGAGGGCCTGCTGCACAGGCCGGTGGCGGGAGGGACTCCGAGCCCGGCCAAGTGGACGGAGGACGTGAAGCCTGCTCAGGCTCTACCTGATCACGAAAGACAAAATGATCAACACGGCCAACATTGCTGCAGCGGTGATGGCGATCCGCTTCAGATCGGCGTAGACATAGCGATATTCGGTTGCAAAGTCTATGGTCTTTTTCGCCTGCGTCTCCGAGCGCACAGGCCCCTTAGCCGCTACCGGAGGAGGCTGAGCGACCGGGGCCCTCTTGGCAGGAGGTCTGGATTTGGTGGCACGTGCTTTCTTACGCGCTCGACGGGATTTCTTGGCCATATTTCTTCCTCCTCTGAAGTTTTCTCACTCGCTCAATTCTGCAACTACCACCAGCCGGTGGGTATCCACCAGGTAAGGATAACAGGTAATAAGGGTCAAGACCGGTTTGGTGGTGGGATACATTACGCTAACGTCGGTTGGCTCGACGATGCGCTTGGCCTTGATCACGTAACGATAAGGTTGAACGCCGGTATAGACGATGATCTCGTCCTCCAGTTCCAGATCCTCCAGGCGCCTGAAGACCTCTCCAAAGACGTCATTGTGCCCGGAGAGGACGCAGTTGCCTCTCTCGCCCGGGTTGGCCGAGTTGATGTGGTGTCCCACCCCTTTTTTCAACTGCTCCCAATCGTCCCCCTCAACCACCGGTGCGTCAACGCCGATAGCCGGAATGACAATCCGCGTAGCCGCCTGGGGGCCTGGAGTGGGTATAGGGACTGGAGCCAGGGGTTGCACCAGGTCACGATAAGGGGCTGGGATGTCGGAAACCCGGCTGGGAGGAGAGCTACTCCCCGGCAAGATGGTCACCTGGATCAGCGGCGTGGGCGTCGGAGGCGGGCCACCTTCTCTGGCCTGGGCCACCTCCCTGTTGAGCAAACGCAGATTGGCCAACGAGCCAACGAGGATTGCCACCAACCCTATCAGGGCAGCGACTTCCAGGAACAGCAGCACGCTATCGCGAAACCCAGCCCAATTCCAACGACCCCGCTCCTGCTCAGAAGGGCCCTCCCTTCCCGGCTTCCCAGGCTGACCGCGGAGAGGTCTTATCGAGACGGAACGAAAGCGGGTTGCCTCGCCCTCTGTCCGCGATGGTCGCTGGGAAGAGGGCGGCCGGGGATGAGGGAGAGATTCCCCCTGCCCCTCAGGTTCTTCAGAGAAGATGGGGGCCTCTTCTGATGATAGCCAGCCACGAGCGGCGTAACGGCGTAGGCGTTGTTGGCGAGCCTCCCGCCGTTTGATCAACAATATCTGCTCTAGCTCTTCGATGGTCAGGTCGTCCACACAGCGTCTATCAGGCATCTCCTCGCTCGCTCACACATTCGTCGGAAGGGTGACGGTGAGGGACACCCTCCGCCCTCACAGGGTCAGATTGTCCACACGGAGAACGTGCGGTGATTGCTCTGCCACCCGGCCGCCCGACGATAAATCGTCGGGCTGAAAGGGCCAAGGGCGGTGAACCGCCCTGGAGCAGCCTGGTTCAGCATCAGATCTCAAGGCCCCCAACAGAAAAACCTACCCCTGTGAAGGGAGCCGGGGGAGGGCGGGAGCCTCAGATCAACTCGTCCAACGGTTTATACTCCAGCCCGTGGGCAACGGCCACTCCTTCACAGGTGACATGGCCGGCGCAGGTGTTCACGCCCTTGGCCAGAGCACTGTCGCTCTTCACCGCCTCGACGAAGCCGAGGTTGGCCAGCTTGAGGGCGTAGGGCAAAGTGGCGTTGCTCAAAGCATAGGTCGAAGTGCGGGGCACCGCTCCAGGCATATTGGTCACGCAGTAGTGGATAATACCCTCTATGACAAAGACAGGGTCACTGTGAGTGGTAGGGCGGGTGGTCTCGATGCATCCTCCCTGGTCAACGGCCACATCTACGATGACGCTGCCTGGATTCATAGCCTTGATCATCTCCCGAGTCACCAGGTGCGGAGCTTTGGCGCCGGGCACGAGCACGGCCCCGATGACCACATCGGCGTGTCGCACCGAGTCGGCGATGTTGCGGGGGTTGGAGCTGAGGGTGGTGAGGTTTCCATGCAGAACCTCGTCAAGGTAACGCAACCGGTCGGCGCTGATGTCAATGATGGTGACGTGAGCTCCCATGCCCAGAGCCATCATCGCCGCGTTGATGCCCACCGTTCCACCACCGATGATTGCCACGTCGGCCGGGCGCACACCGGGCACACCGCCCAGCAATTTGCCCCGCCCTCCGTTCATCTTCTCCAGGTAATGGGCGCCAACTTGTACTGCCATCCGGCCGGCCACCTCACTCATGGGTATCAACAGCGGAAGGGAACCGTTGGGCAACTGGACCGTTTCGTAGCCGATAGCAGTGACCTTGCGCTCAAGTAACCGTTCGGTCACCTCAGGCTCCGCTGCCAGGTGCAGGTAAGTGTAGAGCAGCAATCCCTCGCGCAAGAACTCGAACTCCTGGGGCAGAGGTTCCTTGACTTTCATCACCATCTCAGCTTCACCCCAGGTCTGAGCCGCGTCACTTACGATCTCTGCTCCAGCCCTGGCGTATTCCTCATCCGCGAAGCCGCTACCCTCGCCCGCACCCGATTGAACCAGAACCCGATGCCCGGCCTGAGTCAGCGTCTCCGTCCCACCCGGCGTGAGTGAAACCCGGTACTCGTTGTCCTTGATCTCTTTTGGAATACCAATGATCATCGTTGACCCTCCTTAAATTTCGTGTCTGGCCCCACCGTCATCGGTGGGCATCTGAAAACCCTATCCAACGTAAGAGAGGCGAATAAGAGACCAGATGTCGGCCTGTTCATCATAGGTCAGTTCGAAAAGGCGGCCATCCTCCGTGCGCACCCGGAACCCTGGTCCTTGGGGCGTGCGCCAAAACCGCTCGACCTTCTGGACTATGTGGCGTTGACCCTGCCAGACGAAAGCACGGGGCTCCTGGGCGTAGGTGTAACCCGAATAACACTCGACAGTTAGGTCCATCGGCTATAGCTTGAGCTCCTTGAGATACTCACGGAGAGGCGGGCCAAGGTGGTCGTCCTTCAAAGCCAGGGCAATGAAGGTTTGCAGGAGACGCAGCGGGTCACCGGTGGTGTACCAGGTCCCTTTGAGGGGCTGAGCCACGACCCGCTCCCGCCGGGCAAGGGTCAACATAGCGTCGGCCATCCACAACTCTCCTCCCTTGCCCAGTTCCCGCCTGTCCAGGATTTCAATGACTTCGTAAGGTATGACGAATCTACCTATTTGTATAAGGTTAGAAGGAGCCTGGCCAGGTTCTGGCTTCTCGATGAGATTTTCGATTTCGGGGGCCTCTGTGCCCTCTTTGAGCTTGATGCAGCCATAGAGGTGAGTCTCCTCCCAGGGCACTTCGTAGGCAGCCATGGCTGCAGCAGGCTCGTAGCGTTCGTAAGCGTCCATCACCTGACGCATACCGGGCGGGTCCGCGTCAATGACATCGTCACCAAACATGTAGACGAATATCTCGTCTTTGCTGATAAAGGGCCTGGCCGCCAACAGAGGGCTGCCGTTACCATAGGGCAAATCAGCGCCCTGACGGACGAAGGCAAAGTTAGCCAGTCGCGAGACGCGCCTGACTTCTTCCAGGTGGTGCAACTTGCCCGTTGCCTCCAGAGCCCGTTCCAGCTCAGGCGCCGAGTCAAAATAGTCGGTGATGGCATGACTGCCACGCCGGATCACCAAAATGATGTCGGTGATACCCGAGTTGACGGCTTCTTCCACCACGTGTTGGAGGATGGGCCGGTCCAGCAGGGGAAGCATCTCCTTGGGCACAGCCTTGGTAGCCGGCAGAAAACGCGTCCCCAGCCCAGCAGCAGCGATAACAGCTTTGGTAATTGTCATGTGAACTCTCCCCATTGAGAATATACGATAGACTTATGGA
>JAOZOT010000645.1 GCA_029933115.1 Anaerolineae bacterium
GCTCGTAGTGGCGACTTGAGTCGCTAATGACCGGTGCTCTGTGGCTGAAAACGACTGAAGTCGTTACTACGAGCGCCGCCCCCTGAATTTTCAGACACGCTGTCACTCAAATCCGGCCGGCACGTCGGCCCCCGACTCGGTCTTGTTTTCGTATCGCTTGAGCCACTCGGCCATAATTCTATCGCGATTGGCGGTGGCCCACAGGAAGCGGTTCTTAATCAACTGTTTGGTCGGTTCGGCGACATAGCCCTCCGGCAGCGGGGTGTCGGTTTTCACCGAGGTCACGGGGTAGAAGAAGGCGTAGGCTCCCATGGCGCTATCGCTGATAGCCCAATCCACGAAGGTTTTGGCCGCCGGCTTGATCTGCGGCTTTCTCACCAGGGCGACCGTCTCCACCTCCCAGCCGGACCCTTCCTCTGGAAAGACGGCTACAATCGGGTGTCCCAGGCCCCTCTGCTCAATGGCCTCAGAGCCAAAGGAAATCCCGATAGGAATTTTGCCGGCGGCGGCCAGCTTGCACGGTTTGGAGCCGGAATTGGTGTACAGAACGATGTTCTCGTGCAGGGCGTCCATGTAAGCCCAGGCCGCCTCCTCACCCTCCAGACCCCGCTCTTCCGCCCACCTCACCAGGCCCGTCTCCCCTCCCTCCATCCTGATAAGCAGTTGCAGCCAGGCCGACACGGATAGAAAACCGGTCCCGGACGAATTCGGGTTGGGCATCACCAGGTGGCCCTTGTAGACCGGGTTGACCAGGTCACTCCACGAAGTGGGCATGGGCAGCCCCAGCTTTTCCATCTCCACGGTGTTGACGCAAAAGGCCGACATCCACACGTCGTGCCCGATCCAGTACGGCGCGTCTGCGCGGGTGTCGCGCATTCTGGGGTTGACACGCCCCAGGCCGGCCGGAGCATAAGGTTCAAGCATCCCTTCAGCCTGAATGCGCAGTATAGCCGTAGCAGCCACCCCCCAGATGACGTCAACGCGGGGGTCGCTCTTTTCGCTCAAGATCTTATCGGTCAACTCCCAGGTAGCAGCCCGACACCACTTTATCCGAATCTCGGGATGTTCCCGCTCGAAGATGGCCAGGTAACAGGCGACCTGTTCCTTGCTCAAGGCAGTGTAAACGGTGATGCTTTCCCCGCCGGGAGAGCGAGAAGCCTGGGCGGACACCGGCAGATAACAGCCCGTTTTTTCGTCTTTCAGCATGGTATAAACGGACTGGTCAATCGGGCAAACGATCTGTTCCTCGGCCAGCCTACTCAGGTTGAGGCTCCCCGGAATGGTGACCGGGTGTTCCTCTTCGGTGTAGACGACGTGCGACCGGTCTGCGTAGGCGGTCCTCTCCTGGCCGGTGGAATCGGTGTAGGTTACCTTGACGTCGTTATAGGCCAGGTTGAAAACGCCTTCCCCCCGCGAGGATAAAAGGTGACCGGGAGCAACCTCGGCCACAAGCCCTTTGGGGGTGATGACCATCTGCTTTCTTTCGGCGTAGGTGAGGTCGGAGCGGTCCACGTAGGCGATTCTCGCCCGACCGGCGGGATCCGTATAGGTTACCTCTACGTCGTTGTAGGCCAGGTTGAAAACGCCGTCTCCGCGGGAGGGCAGAAGGTCATCGAGGTTGGCCTTGGCGGCAAGGCCCTCTGCCGTGGTGACTACCCGCTCTCTTTCGGCGTAGATGATGTCGGATCGGTCTGCGTAGGCGGTTCTCTTCTGACCGGTGGAATCGGTGTAGGTTACCTTGACGTCGTTATAGGCCAGGTTGAAAACGCCTTCCCCCCGGGAGGACAAGAGGTCGTCAGGGCTGACCGTAGCGGCAAGACCTCCCAGGGCGGTGACCGTCTGCCTTCCCTCAGCGTAGACGACGTGTGACTCGTCCACGTAGGCGGTTCTCTCCCGGCCGGTGGAATCGGTGTAGGTCACCTTGACGTCGTTATAGGCCAGGTTGAAAACCCCTTCCCCCCGGGAGGACAAAAGGTCGTCGGGGCGAACTCTGGCCGTAAGGCCCTTTTCTGCGGTGACGACTATCTGCTCCCTTTCGGTGTAAGTGATGGCCGATTTGTCCA
>JAOZOT010000149.1 GCA_029933115.1 Anaerolineae bacterium
TGGCAAATCTCCAGAGCATCGCCTCCCCAGGCTGCGGTGAGGACCTCGTATCCTTGGGCCTCAAAGTAGACACGCAGCATGTCAGAAGTGTCGAGATCGTCCTCGACGATCAGGATCTTGCTTTTCTTCATTCTCCCACTCCGATTTAGGTCAGGGTTACCTGAACAGACCTTTGCCCCACAGTGTTGAGGCAAAACCTACGGCAGGAACCTCACCACCTCTTCTCTTGCTATGAGCTTCGGTATTGGCTGCTTCAAGGTCTTGCGTAGTCGGCAGGTTGACTTCAAGCCCCCGGTGAAGCGGAGGTCTGAGAGTTTACTCACACTCAGTAGATCACGGCTCTTGTTCGTAATCACCTCCCCCAGTCCTTTGCAATAGGACGAAGCGATTGAGGCCAGATGTTTTTCGCCAACTCGAACCGTAGCTCTATCCTGTAGGCTCTTTATCTATGATAAAAGTGCAGGTGGGGTCTCCTTTGGCTATGCAGAGGGTTTCCTCCACTCTGAAATCCTTTCCTCCGCTGACCCAGCGCAAACCCTCCTGTAAGAGTCCGACAGCCTGGAAGCAAACGGGCCTGTCGGTTTTTCGTCCCCAGCACACCGGGCAGCGTTCGATAATGTAGATGAATTTTTCCTCGTCCTCTTCCACCCGTGTAATCTGATCGCTGATTTTGGTAAAAGTCTCGGCCATGGCTCTGACGCCTACTTTCAACTTTGTGCTCAGGGGCAACACTTTGAAAGCAAGGTCGGCCATGCCCACCATAGATCCAAAGTCTCGGATCACGTGGGCGAAAGCGGCTCGCCCCATGCGCAAGGCGAGGCCACGAGCCCCACGCGGACCATACATATCCTCCAGGGCCTGGTTGAGGGCTCCGAAATCCGCAAAGTCAAACTCGCGCTTCAAATCGTCAGGGGGATAGTTATCAATAAATTCAGACAGATTGGCCATATTGAGGACGGCGTTGATGCCGTTTTTGCCCATCACTTCTTCCAGAGCAATAAGGGAGATGCGGCCCCCTTTATTGGGATAATAGAATCCGCTTTTATTTGACACAGTTACTACCTCCTTAGTTGAGAGTCCTTAACCTTTGTCAGGCTATTAGACGATCTTGGCCAGTTCTTCTGCGGTGCGTTTCATGTCCAAGAAAAGCAAGCCCAGCTTTGCTTGTTGACGGGCCAGAACTGTCAGGACCGCCTCCTCTCCTACAGACATCAGAAATACGTAGCCATTCTCGCCTCTGATGTAGACCTGATCAAGCATGCCCCGTCCCAACTCGGTGGCGATGCGCTCACCCAGGGAGAGCATGGCCGCCGACATAGCTGAGACTCGATCCTCCTCTACGCCGGCGGGCAGCGATGAAGCCATGATCAGACCGTCAACACTGACCACCGCCGAAGCTTCGATGTCGGGGGTGCTCACTTGTAGGTCTTTCAGACAATCTATCATCTGCTCTGTCCTTGACTTCGTCATATTAGTGCTCCTCTCCTCTGTGTTGTTTTTTCTATGATGCCCGCCAGGGGCCTTCGCAGCGAAGCCTTGGGAGCTTGAGGGGTATCCCCACCTGCTCCCGCCGGATTTGGAATCCGGCAGCGAGTTGGCCACTGTGGGCCTGGATTACAAATCCAGGCCGGGCGAGGTGAACAGTTACCTCTCGGCCCTGAGAGCAGAACTGATGGGCCGACCTCCCGCCGGTGGAGGAGAATGTGGATCTGGATTGCAAATCCAGGCCGAGCGGGGAACGTGTGGAGGGACACCCCCCACACCCCCCGACCTGCTGCGCAGGCCCGTTACCTCGGGGCTGATAGGGAAATCCTAGTTTGCTCTATATTTTACCCGTTTTTGGCTCAGACGTCAACATCTTTAAACTGATAAAATTGTCCTTGCATCCCACCGCGAAATAAGTGGGGTGTCGTTGCCGGGGCAAGTTCAACAATAGTATACCATAAAAACGCCTAACTGTGAACTAGCCATGATTCGAGAGTATCATTCAGAACTGTATCCCCAAGGCCACGTTTCTCCAAAAGAAAAAGGAGAGCCTTTTGCTCTCCAATTTATTATATTACGTGCGTCTTCTTCGATAGGATCACCTCGAGCGGAAATCTATTGCAGGAATGTTTCCAACACACTTTCGCTGTCCTCTTCCATCGCTTTCTCTACCACGTGCAGTTTCACTTCACCGTCCTCTAAATCGGCCAGCACGGTATCGCCTCCCTGGAATTCACCGGCCAGCAGTCCTTCTGACAGCGGGTCTTCGATCAGGCGCTGGATGACCCGTTTGAGGGGACGGGCTCCAAAATTGGCGTCGTAGCCTTCCTCAGCCAGATGCTCCTTGGCTGCCTCACTCACCTCCAGTTCAATGTGGTGCTCCTCCAATCGCTCCCGCACTTTATTGAGCTCCAGATCAACAATCTGCTTGATCTCCTCTTTAGTCAGGGCTTTGAAGACCATCACGCCATCAACGCGGTTGAGAAACTCTGGCCTGAAGGTTCGTTTCAGTTCGGCCAGTAGTTTCTCTTTCATCTCTTTGTAAGCTTCTTCCTGGGTCTTGGCTTCATCACGGCTTACAGCAAAGCCAAGGGACGTTTGACGGCTGATAAGATCGGCTCCGATATTGGAGGTCATGATGATGATGGTGTTGCGGAAGTCAACCTTATGTCCCTTGGCATCTGACAAGCGGCCATCTTCCATGATTTGCAGCAGCATGTTGAAAGCTTCGGGGTGGGCCTTTTCTATTTCATCGAAGCAGATCACGGAGTATGGACGACGGCGTACAGCTTCCGTAAGTTGTCCGGCCTCTTCGTAGCCAATGTAGCCCGGAGGAGCGCCTACCAGGCGCGATACGGTATGACGTTCCATGAACTCGGACATATCCAATTGCAGCAGGGCCTCTTCTGTGCCGAACATGAATTCGGCCAGGGCTTTAGCCAGCTCCGTCTTTCCCACGCCGGTGGGCCCCAGGAAGATGAAGGATCCGATGGGCCTCTTGGGGTCTTTGAGCCCGGCCCGAGCGCGCCGCACAGATTTGGCAATGGCTGTGATGGCTTCATCCTGGCCAACTATGCGCTTGTGCAGGACTTCTTCCATTTGCAGCAGCCGCTCGGTTTCCTCGCCGACAATGCGCATTAAAGGTATCCCCGTCCACATGGAGACCACTTCGGCCACGTCTTCGGCTGTGACCTGGGGGCCATCGGCCATGGGATTCCAGCCCAGGCGTAGCTGCTCCAGCCTTGCTTCGAGTTCCTCTTCCTGTTCGCGCAGGCTGAGCGCATCCTCGTAACGCTGGGCGTTGAAAGCTTCTTCCTTCTCTCTCTGTATGGCCTTGAGGTTGGCAAAGGTTTCTTTCAGGCCGAGGGCCTGGGGAGCCTTGTACATGCGCACACGGGCAGCAGCCTCGTCAATGAGGTCAATGGCCTTGTCTGGCAGATAACGGTCGCTGATGTAGCGTGCCGACAGGCGGGCGGCCGCTTCAACGGCTTCATCGGTGATTCGCAGATTGTGATGAGCCTCGTAGCGTTCCCTGATGCCCAGCAGAATTTCGATTGTCTCCTCGACAGTCGGCTCCTCAATAAAGACGGGCTGGAAGCGCCGTTCCAGGGCGGCATCGCCTTCGATGTATTTGCGGTACTCGTCCAGGGTGGTGGCGCCAATGCATTGTAATTCCCCTCGAGACAGGGCTGGTTTCAGGATATTGGCCGCATCAACGGAGCTGCCGGCCGCCCCTGCTCCGACAAGCATGTGCAGTTCGTCTATGAAGAGAATGCTTTGCGTCTCTTTGATCTCTTCAATGACTTTTTTCAACCTTTCCTCAAACTGACCACGGTACATGGTGCCGGCCACCAGAGAGCCCACGTCCAGCATCAGGACACGCTTGTCCAGAAGAGGCTCTGGTGTCTCACAGGCCACGATGCGTTGAGCCAGTCCTTCGACGATAGCCGTCTTTCCCACGCCTGGGTCACCGATGAGGGCCGGATTGTTCTTGGTTCGCCGTGAGAGTATCTGGATAACCCTTTCGATTTCCTTTTGGCGGCCGATGACGGGATCCAGCTTGCCCTCTTGGGCTTTGGCTGTAAGATCGGTGCCCAGTTGATTGAGCAGGGGGGTCCGCTGTTCTTTTCCCTTCCTCCTCGCGCCAGCGTAGACCGGACTTTCCGCCATCAGGCGTCCTGTTTGAGCCCGGACCTTTTCCAGATTGACTCCCATGCTCCTGAGGACGTTAACCGCCACTCCTTCGCCTTCGCGCACCAAGCCCAGAAGGAGGTGCTCGGTGCCGATGTAGTGATGGCCCATGCGCCGTGCCTCGTCTACAGCCAGCTCAATCACGCGTTTGGTGCGCGGGGTGAGGGTGAGCCTGGGGCTGAACATAGTCCGCTGGCCTTGCCCCACCGTCCTCTCCACCATATCCTTCACCCGCTGCGGTTTCACTCCCAGTTCGCGGAGCACTTTGACCGCTACGCCGTTCTCCTCTCGTATCAGGCCGAGCAGGAGGTGTTCGGTGCCAATGTAATTGTGATTGAGACGCTGGGCCTCTTCCTGAGCGAAGGTCAGAACCCGCCGAGCCCTCTTGGTAAATCTGTCAAATTTGTCTGCCATAGCCTATATCCTCAAACCAACTATTGCTGCTTGCAGAAGGCGATTTTATGTAAATGCAATATCGTGAATCACGTAAAGCTGACAAAAAAACAAGACGCTGGCTACCGGGAATGAATCCGGCTTTACAGGGCCTTCACTTCTACCTCGATGTCCTCTTCAACCTCTGAACTGAACGCCTCTTCAGCCTGCGTCTCTATTTCCGCTTCCCCTTGCGAGTCGGCTTCTTGCATAGATTCAGCCTCTGTCTCCGAGGAAACCTCGCATGGGGCTGCTGTTTCCTTTAATAATTCTATCGCCTCTTCGATTTCTGAACCGGGTATCTCTTCTGTCTGTGTCTCCTCTGCCGCAATTGCCTCTTGGGAGTCCGTTTCCTGGGCAGATTCGGCCTGAGCTTCTGTCTCCAGGGTGGTCTCGTATGAGACTGCTCTCTCCTCTACGCCGACCTCTTCGACCTCAGGGGCCAACTCGTATTCCGTCTCTGGCTCTTCTAGTTCGATCTCTTCTTCAACCAGTTCTGAGACGGGTCCTTCGCGCCAATCCAGATCAACGTATTCTCCCTCTCTGACCCGCTTGAGGCTCAGTCCCATGCGCCGTCGGTCGGCGTCAATGCGGATGATCCTCAAGGTGACCACGTCTCCCACTTTGAGTACCTCTTTGGGATGGGTTACGGGCTCTTCGGAGAGTTCCGAAATGTGAATTAGACCCTCGATGTCGTCGTCATTCAGGCGGGCGAAGGCTCCAAAGTTGGCCAGTTTGGTGATAGTGCCTTGCACCAATTGACCCACAAAATATTTCTCCGGGACGAGGCTCCACGGTTCAGGTTGCAGCCGCTTGATGCTCAAGCCGATGCGGCGTTTCTCCCTGTCCACATTCAGAATGTAGACATCCACCTCGTCTCCGACTTGGAGCACTTCCTTGGGATGAGACACGCGTCCCCAGGAGAGCTCAGAAAGGTGCACCAAGCCATCGGCTCCGCCCAAGTCAATGAAAGCTCCAAAGTTACACAAGCTGCTGACTCGCCCTCGACGCACATCACCTTCTTGGAGCTCGTTTAGTAGCTTTTCCTTCTGTTGCTTGCGCCATTCTCGCATGGCTGCCCGTTCGGAAAGGATAAGACGGTTACGCCGTCGGTCTAACTCGATGATCTTGAGCCGCAACTGCTGACCGACCATCTTGGCCCAGTATTCCTCATTGCTCTGCGGCTCCTGAGACTTTTGGTAGGGAGGTACCAGTTGAGAGGCTGGCACGAAACCTCGTACCTTGCCCAGGCGCACGATGAGTCCTCCTTTATTGTAGCCGCTCACCGTGGCCTCAAAGCATTCTCCAGCTTCAAAGATTTCCTGGGCAGCCTGCCAATCCTTTTCCAGTTGAGCCCGACTGAGCGAGAGGATGACGTTACCGTTTTTGTCCTCGGGATTGAGGACGTAGACTGGTACTTCGTCACCCACCTTGAGTTTCTCAATCGCCTCTGGCCCCATCCGCTCCAATTCACGGCTGGACACGAGTCCCTCCGTTTTGGAGCCTATGTCAATCAGAACCTCAGTAGGGCTGGTGCTGACGATCACCCCTTCCAGGATGTCACCCCGCCGGAACGGTCTGTAGGCGTAGCTTTCTTCCAGGAGTTCTTCCATCGAATAGACGTTATCGTCTTCTTTTGTCTCCCTCCCTTCTTCTAGCAAAAGGACTTCCCCTTGGTTTTCCATATAAGATTTCCCTCTTCCCTCGATTTGATTTACATTATACCCAATTTCCCTCCAAAAGGCAAACGGGATGGTGTTGGGCTTGTGCGTTTAGGCTGCTTCCCGTATCGCTTTCACCCGACGACGGCTATGGCCTCGATTTCCACCAGAGCGCCAAGGGGCAGAGCGGCCACCTCGATAGTCGAACGAGCCGGTGGGTCTGAGGAAAAGAACTCGGCATAGACGGCGTTCATGGCTTTGAACTGGTCCATGTCCTTCAGAAAAACCGTCGTCTTGACCACGCGGTCCAGGGAGCTGCCCGCTGCCTCCAGCACAGCCGAGAGATTGGTCAGCACCTGGCGGGTCTGGGCAGCCACATCGCCTTCGATGAGCTTGCCCGCAGCCGGGTCAATGGCCACCTGGCCGGCGGCAAAGACGAAATCGCCAACGCGCACTGCCTGGGAATAGGGCCCCACGGCCGCCGGCGCTTTGGTGGTGGAGATTATCTCTCGCTTCATGGTTTGTCTCTCCTCCCTTCCAACTAGGCTGAGTGTAGAGCTACCTTGTCAGGGTTTCGCCGGTGAGCCCAGTGCGGCAGCCATGGCCTTGATGTGGGCCGGCGTGCTACCGCAGCAGCCGCCGACGATCCGGGCGCCCAGTTCTACGTAGCGGAGGGCGTATTCGGCCATGACCTGGGGCGTGACGTCATAGACCGCCCGCCCATCAACCAGACGAGGCAAGCCGGCGTTGGGTTTGGCCATCAGCGTGGCTTCTGGAACAGCCGCTCGCATCTGACGCAGGACCTCTTCCATGTCGTCCAAAGTGCGTCCACAATTGCCGCCGATGGCGAGCAAGCCCAGCGGCCACAGTTCCTCGATAGCCTGTCGGGGGCTGACGCCCATCATGGTGTGTTGCCGGGTGTCAAAGCTCATGGTGCAGAGGATGGGCAGATCGGTGACTTGTTTGGCGCCCTCGATAGCCGCTTTGGCCTCGTTAAGGTCGCTCATGGTCTCCACCAGGATCGCATCTGCTCCACCTTCTGCCAGAGCCCCGGCCTGTTCGGCGAAAGCTTCCACGGCCGCTTCATAGGACAAGGTCCCCATCGGTTTCATCAGTTCACCGGTGGGGCCCATTGACCCGGCCACAAAGGCCGTTTGGCCGGCCGCTTCTTTGGCCAGGGCCGCTGCGGCGCGATTCACCTCACGCACTTTGTCCTCCAAGCCCTTCTTGCCCAGCCGAAAACGGCTTCCCCCAAAGCTATTGGTCAGGATGATCTGGGAGCCGGCCTCCAGGTAGGCCCGGTGCAGGTCCAGGATCTTCTCTGGATGGGTCAGGTTCCAGGATTCGGGAGCCGCGCCTTCGGGGAGACCGGCCGCTTGCAGCATGGTGCCCGTGGCTCCATCAGCGACCAGGACCTCGTCACTCAAAAGACGCTGGCGTAACGTTTCGGGCATGTATTTTCCTCCTCCTCGTGTGGTGTAATTGCCGGGCCTGGGTCAAGCGGGAGCGGGAGCCGTCACCGAACTGAAGGCCAGAACCAGCTCTCTCTGCCGGCCGTGTTGGTCAAATCCGTTGAGTACGATGCGATCAACGAGCCTTTCGTCGCCATGAGTGAGGCAGAAGTCAAACAGAGCGTCGAGGGTTTCAAACACCTCTGCTGCTTCGTGCAAAACGCCTTCTTCATCCCACTGCCAAAAGACGACGGTTCCCCCTGTCACTCTGGCTGACATTTGTCTTCTCCCTCGTCGTAGTTTGGGCTTGCGCCGCAGGTCGGGAGACGTAGGGGGTGTCCCT
>JAOZOT010000150.1 GCA_029933115.1 Anaerolineae bacterium
AAGGGCTTGGCCCTTCATTGCGCTAGACTGACCCCCTTTGTGGCCGACAATTTTATTTGAGGATCATCGCACTCTATAAGCGACTGGATTGTATTGAAGGGCGCTGTTTTCTGTTGCATGTAAGGAGCGGGCAAGAAAATGGTTAATAACTCGTTGCGCAAAAGTTATGCTACAATAGTTGATGTTCATCCTCTGCCTAATCTGGTCAAGGTGCAGTTGGATTCATATCGCTGGTTCCAGCAGGTGGGCCTGAGAGAGCTCCTCGATGAGATCTCTCCGATAGTCAGTTTTAACAAGAACCTGGAACTGCACTTCCTGGGCTATCGTTTCGACGAGCCCAAGTACACCGAAGAGGAATGTCGTAACCGGGACATGACTTACGCTGCCTCGCTGTGGGTGCAGGTCAGGCTGATTAACAAGGAGACGGGGGAGATCCAGGAGCAAGAGGTCTTTATGGGTGATTTTCCCCTCATGACCGGCAACGGCACTTTCATTATTAATGGAGCTGAGCGGGTAGTGGTCAGCCAGTTGATCCGTTCGCCTGGCGTGTATTTCACCATTGAGGAAGACCGGGCCACAGGACGGCAGTTGTGCATGGCCAAGCTCATCCCTAACCGAGGGGCCTGGCTGGAGTTTGAGACCGGTAAGAGGGACGTCCTTTCCGTTAAAGTTGACCGCAAGCGCAAAATCCCCGTCACCGTCCTGCTGCGGGCCGTCCTGGGCATGGAGTTCGACAAGGAAGAGGCGGCGAGGCGGCGCCGCTGGAAGGAGCTTTGGAATCGGGCCAGAAAGGTAGACCCAACTTCAAAAGAAGAGTGGCAGCACCTGATTGATGAATTGACCGCCGAGAGACTCTGGTGGATAGGGTGGGGACATCCTCTCCCGGCCGAGCAGGAGGCCATAGTGCGGGCCGATACCGAATATCGCCTGGAGCGAGAGGTCGCCGGTTACACCGAGCGCTGTTGGGGGAACACCGACCATCGCGTCAGTTCCCAGGTAAATGAGTTGTGTCCAGAATGTGGTTGGTACATCTGCTCCTACGATGGCCGCTGTCAGGGCCCACACAACGCCTGGATTGGAGTGGGTGAGCGGCGTTTCAAGCATCGGTGCAGTGGTCGCTATCACATCTATAAAGGCAGCGACGAGGAACTCGTAGAGCTTTTCAGCCCTCACGATAGTATGCCCGAACACTCCTACATTGAGGCCACTATTGAGCGCGACTCCACCAAAGACGTTGACCAGGCTCTCCTGGAGTTTTACAAAAGGCTACGCCCCGGCGATCCACCTACCTTGGACAACGCCAGGAGTTTCCTCACCTCTCTGTTTTTCTCCGGCCGGCGTTACGATCTGGGTAAAGTAGGCCGCCACAAGCTTAACAAGCGCCTTGACCTCGACGTTCCCCTTTTCCACCGCACTCTGACCAGAGAAGACCTGGTCAAAGTGGTGGAGCACATGATTATGGTCAATAACGGGGTAGATTCCCCGGACGACATAGACCACCTGGGCAACAGGCGTGTCAAGACGGTGGGTGAGCTCATTCAGAACCAATTGCGCATCGGACTGTTGCGCATGGAGAGAGTGGTGCGCGAACGTATGAGCATCCGCGACCCGGAGCAACTGACGCCCATGTCTTTGATTAACATCCGCCCCGTGGTAGCTGCCACCCGCGAATTCTTTGGCGGCAGCCAACTCAGCCAGTTCATGGACCAGACCAATCCGTTGGCCGAGTTGACTCACAAGCGTCGCCTTTCTGCCCTGGGGCCCGGTGGCCTCCGGCGAGAGCGAGCCGGGTTCGATGTGCGGGACGTCCATCACTCTCACTATGGCCGTATCTGCCCCATCGAGACGCCGGAAGGGCCCAACATCGGCTTGATCGGCTCCCTGGCCACCTATGGCCGCGTCAACGAGTATGGGTTCATCGAAACACCCTACCGCAAGGTCATCAATACGGTGCCCAACGAGTACGAGCAACTGTTGGAGAAAACGCTGCGGGAGCGGATTGTAGACCCACAGAGTGGTGAGGTGGTGGCAGAGGCGGGCACCTTTATCACCGCTGAACTGGCTGAACGTATCGCAGCCCTTCCTTTGGAAGAGGTAAAGATCGTGCCCATTGCTACCAACGAGATCGTCCACCTCTCGGCCGACGAAGAGGACAAATACACCATTGTCCAGGCCAATGCTCGTTTGGATGAGCGAGGGCAGTTTATTGACAGCCGGGTCTCGGTGCGGCGCAGCCAGAAATTTCTCATGGAATCTGTCGAAAAGGTGGATTTCATGGACGTTTCGCCCAAGCAGATTGTCAGCGTCTCGGCCGCTCTCATTCCCTTCCTGGAGCACGATGACGCCAACCGGGCCTTGATGGGTTCCAACATGCAACGCCAGGCTGTGCCCCTTCTCATGCCAGAGGCTCCCCTTGTGGGTACAGGGATGGAGCGGCAAGCGGCTCTGGATTCGGGCCAGATGGTGATAGCCGAAGAGGATGGCGAGGTGGTGAGCGTCACCAGCCGTCAAATCGTGGTAGCGGGGGAGAATGGCTTCCACATCTATCCGCTGCGCCGCTACAATCGCTCGAACCAGAGCACCTGCATTGACCAGCGGCCTGTGGTGGATAAAGGTGACCAGGTTAAGAAGGGAGACATCCTCGCCGATAGCTCTTCTACCGATCACGGTGAGTTGGCTTTGGGCCAAAATGTCCTGGTGGCCTTCATGTCCTGGGAGGGTGGCAATTACGAGGATGCCATTCTCATCAGCGAAAGCATGGTGCGCGAAGACAGATTCACCTCCATCCACATTGAGAAACACGAAGTAGAAGCTCGCGATACCAAATTGGGCCCCGAAGAAATCACGCGCGACATCCCTAACGTGGGCGAGGACGCCCTCAAAGACCTGGATGAAAATGGCATTGTGCGCATCGGGGCTGAGGTTGGCCCTGGTGACATCCTGGTGGGCAAGATCACGCCCAAGGGTGAGACCGAGCTGACCCCTGAGGAAAAGTTGCTGCGGGCCATCTTTGGCGAAAAGGCTCGCGAGGTCAAAGATTCCTCCTTGCGTCTTCCTCACGGCGAAAAAGGCAAGGTGGTTGACATAAAATACTTCAGCCGAGACAAGCACCGTGACCTTCCCGCCGGCGTTGACAAATTGGTGCGGGTGAGTGTGGCCCAGAGGCGCAAGATCACCGAGGGAGACAAAATAGCCGGCCGCCACGGCAATAAGGGCGTCATCTCCAAAGTGGTGCCCATCGAGGATATGCCCTTCTTGGCCGATGGCACGCCGGTGGAACTCATCCTCAACCCTCTGGGGGTGCCGGCTCGTATGAACATCGGGCAGATTCTGGAAACACACCTGGGATGGGCGGCGGCCCAACTGGGTTTTCGGGCCATATCTCCTGTCTTCGATG
This sequence comes from Anaerolineae bacterium, assembly GCA_029933115.1. Taxonomy (GTDB): domain Bacteria; phylum Chloroflexota; class Anaerolineae; order E26-bin7; family E26-bin7; genus E26-bin7. The sequence continues at coordinate 3,398 of JAOZOT010000150.1, forward strand.
GAGCCGACGAGGAGGAAATCTCCGCCGAACTGGCCAGGGCCTGGTTGATGGATCGAGCCTGGGAGGATGTAACAGAGCGTGCCTGGCAATGGTTGAAGGAAGCGGAATACGATCCTCAGGATATACAAGACGAAGACGAAGCTCGTCTTCTCTATATAATCTGGTGGCTGAGGGACAAAGATTACGACGAAGACCTCCTGGCTTTTGACCGGATTTATGCCCGGCGGGCTACCCTGTGGGAGTGGTTGAGGGAGCGCGGCTACGACCCAGATAGGCTAATCGTTCTGGAAGGCGATGAGCGTCCTTTGCCTGAGCGGGAGGAAGCGGACCGCCGTGTGCGCGAGGTTTGCCTGCGGGAGTGGCTGAAGCATATGAGGGAGAAGGAATCCAGAATTGAGACCTGGGACGCGGAAACTGGGACCTGGAAATTGGAGATGGATGAAGAGGGCGTCTCCTCCTTGATTCCTGATCCTGAAACCATCGCCGATGAGGACTTGTACGAGGTAGCCTTACAAGTCAGCAAGACCACCGGAGAGCCGTTGCCTATTACCGGCAAGATGATCCTCTACGATGGCAAGACGGGCGAACCCTTCGATCAGCCGGTGACCGTAGGGGTAATCAATATGATGAAGTTGGCTCACCTGGTGGAAGATAAAGTCCACGCCCGTTCTACGGGACCTTATTCGCTGGTGACGCAGCAGCCTCTGGGAGGAAAAGCCCAGTTTGGTGGCCAGCGCTTCGGCGAGATGGAGGTTTGGGCCCTGGAAGCTTACGGGGCCGCCCATACCCTCCAAGAGATGCTGACCGTCAAGTCGGACGACGTTACAGGGCGGGTCAAAACTTATGAGGCTATCGTCAAAGGCGAAGACATCCTTGAACCCGGCGTGCCCGAGTCTTTCCGGGTGCTGGTCAAGGAACTCCAGTCTCTGGGCCTCTCCATTGAAGTTCTCAACGAGAACAACGAGATGATTCAGTTTGGTCGGGAAGACAGCGTGGAGAAACTGCCCAAATTGGGCTTGGGGTTGAGCTTGCCTCCTATCAGGAGACGAAGGAGAAGGTGAATTTGACTTTTGGGAAAATTCTTGTATAATAAGCGTTTGTGTGACCTGACTGCTCAGCTAACGTTCGCAGTTCCGTTTAAGGTGTTGCCTGTTGTATTCTAGGGAGAAAAGCAAATGCCAACTGTCAATCAACTGGTGAGAAAAGGGCGTAAACCCGTAACCAAAAAGGCCAAGGCGCCGGCTCTGGGTTTCAGTTACAATGCGCTTACCGGCCGTACTACCCGGCGTGGCAAGGGCAATCCTCAGAAGCGAGGTGTCTGCACCCAGGTCAAAACCACTACCCCCAAAAAGCCCAACTCTGCCCTCCGTAAAATTGCTCGTGTGCGCCTGACCAACGGCATCGAGGTGACGGCCTACATTCCCGGCGAGGGCCACAACTTGCAGGAGCACTCGGTGGTGCTGGTCCGTGGGGGGCGTGTGAAGGATTTGCCCGGTGTGCGCTACCACGTTGTGCGTGGTGCCCTGGACTCGGACGGCGTCGAAGGACGCAAGCGCGGACGTTCCAAATACGGGACCAAACGCCCCAAGGAGAAAGCGGTTCTCTAGCTAATGGCTGATGGCCGCTGGCTGCTGGATATTCGCCATCCGCTATCAGCTATCCGTCATCTGCCACGTTACCGAGAGGAGCAGGAAATGCCAAGACGCAATCGTCCGCCCCGGCGGGAGGTCGAACCAGATATCAAATACAACAGCGTCATGGTAGCCCGGTTTATAAACAAGTTGATGATGCGCGGCAAAAAGAGCATCGCCGAGCGCATTCTTTACGATGCTTTTGACATAATCGAAAGCAGAGTCCATAAGAACCCCTTGGATGTGTTCGAGCAGGCTGTCAATAACGCCGCGCCTGTCCTGGAGGTGAGGCCGAGGCGGGTGGGTGGGGCCACCTACCAGGTGCCGGTTGAAGTCAGGCCAGAGAGGCGGATCTCGCTGGCCATGCGTTGGCTGGTACAGAATGCACGCAAGCGCACAGGCAAATCCATGGCCGAGAAGCTGGCCGCTGAGTTGATGGATGCGGCTAACGGTCAAGGAGCTACCATTAAAAAGAAGGAAGACACCCACAAGATGGCCGAGGCCAACAGGGCTTTCGCCCACTATAGGTGGTGAGTGAGCCAACGAGGTGGCCATAGTGTGCTAGGGCGAAGTGAGTTTTCCCATGGACCGAGAGTACCCTCTGGAGCGGACGCGCAATATAGGAATAATCGCCCACATTGACGCAGGCAAGACGACTACGACCGAGAGGGTGCTTTTCTACACCGGCCGCACCCATCGTATGGGCAATGTGGACGAGGGTACGACGGTCACCGATTGGATGGAGCAGGAACGGGAGCGCGGCATCACCATCACTGCCGCAGCCATCACCTGCTTCTGGCGCGATCACCAGATTAACATTATTGATACACCAGGGCACATTGATTTCACCGCCGAAGTACAGCGGTCTCTGCGCGTGCTGGACGGAGGCATCGTCGTCTTTGACGCGGTAGCCGGAGTGGAACCTCAATCCGAGACTGTCTGGCGTCAGGCCGACCGCTACCGTGTGCCGCGCATCTGTTTCGTTAACAAAATGGATCGCATTGGGGCCGACTTTTGGCGGACCATTGCCATGATCCAAGATAGGCTGAAAGCCAACCCTGTAGCCCTCCAGGTGCCCATCGGCGTTGAAGGCTCCTTTCAAGGCATCGTTGATCTGATCCGCATGGAGGCTATCATCTACACCGATGACCTGGGCACTCGTCTGGATACTACAGAGATACCCGAGGAACTCAAGGAGGAAGCTGCGATACGTCGGGAGCGCCTGCTCGAACAGGTGGCCGAAACCGACGATGCTCTGACGGTGAAGTACCTGGAAGGCGAGGAAATCTCCGAGGACGAGTTGCGTCGGGCTCTGCGTCGGGCCACCTTGGATCTCAAGCTGGTGCCTGTCCTTTGCGGCGCGGCTTTGCGCAACAAAGGCGTGCAACCGGTCCTCGACGCTGTGGTGGATTATCTGCCCTCGCCCCTCGATGTGCCCCCTATTGTGGGGGTGAATCCCAAGACGGGAAAAGAGGAGAGCCGGCGGGCCGACGAGTCGGAGCCTCTGGCTGCCTTGGTCTTCAAGATTGTCTCCGACCCTTATGTGGGGCGCCTGGCCTATTTCCGGGTCTATTCGGGTCGCCTGAACTCTGGCATGGCGGTCCTCAACTCCACCCGAGGCAGAAAGGAGCGGATTGGTCGGCTGCTGCGCATGTATGCCAACCATCGGGAAGAGATCGAGGGGGTCCCGGCCGGCGACATTGGCGCAGTACTGGGCCTCAAAGGCACCTTCACCGGCGAGACCCTTTGCGACCGTCGTCACCCCATCGTCTTGGAGTCTATCAAGTTTCCTGAGCCCGTCATCTCGGTGGCCATTGAGCCCCGTACCCAGGCCGACCAGGACAAGATGGCTGACGCCCTGGCTCGACTGGCCGAGGAGGATCCCACCTTTCAGGTGCGCGTTGATGAGAACACCGGTCAGACTCTCATCTCCGGCATGGGCGAACTCCACCTGGAGGTTCTGGTGGACCGCATGTTGAGGGAGTTCAAGGTCAGCGCCAATGTGGGCAAGCCTCAAGTTGCTTATCGAGAGACCATCACCCGGCCGGCGCGCGCCGAAGGGCGCTTCATCCGTCAGACAGGCGGAAAGGGTCAGTACGGTCATGTTTGGCTGGAGGTAGAGCCTCTGGAGAAAGGCAAAGGTTTCGAGTTCGAGGACAGGACCGCCGGAGGGGTGATACCCAAAGAGTTCGTTCCGGCCGTGGAGCAGGGTGTCAGAGAGGCTATGGAGAGCGGGGTTCTGGCGGGCTATCCCCTGGTAGATCTGAAAGTCGCTCTGATAGATGGCTCCTATCACGAAGAAGACTCGTCGGCGATGGCTTTCAAAATCGCCGGTTCTATGGCTCTCAGAGACGGAGTGCAAAAAGCGGGGCCGGTTCTCCTGGAGCCGATTATGAGCGTTGAGGTGGTGGTGCCCGGAGAGTTCACAGGGGACGTTATTGGCAATTTGAACGCTCGAGGGGCCCAGATAGAGAGCATGGAGCTTCGTGCCGATGGGGTGCAGGCTGTGCGGGCTCGTGTGCCTCTGGCCGAGATGTTTGGTTACGCCACCGACCTGCGGTCAATGACTCAGGGGCGGGGCACCTTCACTATGGAGTTTGATCATTACGATGAAGTATCGCCCGAGGTGGCAGAGCGTATTGCCTTGGGTGGCCGACGCTGAGCTGACGAATGTCCACCTAACACCCCAATTGTAGGTGGAAAAATGGGATGATTCATTATTAACGGGTTAGGTTTACACTTTTCAAATAGACGGAGACGTGGGCAGTAGTTGATGTAAATCCGCGGAGAGTCCAAACCATGCAAACAAAAACGATTACCCATCAACAGGTGATTGATTTGGTAATGACTTTGCCACCTGAGCGCTTGATGAGCGTTTATGACTTTGTGCTCTTTGTCAAGTCGCACCCATTAGAGCCAACCCCGGTGACTGATATTTTTGGTGAAACCGAAGACGAAATCCGCGCCGACGAAGAGCGATGGAACCAGCAATTTGCGGCATCCCGCGACAAGCTGAGAGCCATGGCCCATGAGG
>JAOZOT010000646.1 GCA_029933115.1 Anaerolineae bacterium
GTTCTTTGACGTGTGCCGTGAAAAGGCGGCAATTTTCAGTGGGTGAAATTCCCACCCGGCATCTGTTGCTCCGGCCGGTAGCACTGGAAGCGGTGGAAGGAGGCAACGACTTACATTGAAGCACTTCCAGAAAAGGGTCCCTTGGGGATTCAGCGAGCATGCAGGCCGCAACGTGCAGTGAACACCGAGCAGGCCTCGAAACATCGTCGCGGAAGCCGACCCGACGTCAAAGCGGGGAAGGCCGTTGTCCTGCGGGAAGTGAGTGACATATGCACCGCAGGGTTCCGCCGGGGTATTTGGTGGTGGCATGCATGTAGAGGGGAATTGCTCGCAACACGGGAAGCCTCGGTGGTGGTGGTGCGTGACCGCCAACGGATGTTCCGTGAGGAACCGAATCCGGCCATTCGAGGTGGCGGAGAGGCCTGTAATAGTGATGATCTTGGGTAATGCCGAGGGAGCGAAGGGGCCTCAGTTCAAGGTTAGCGCAACAAGCAGTATGACAGCCAGGAGATTGACCATGCGTCTAGTACCTCCGGAAAAGGTTGAGAAGTTGCAGACGGCGCTACGCACCAAAGCGAAGCAGTCGCCAGGTTATCGATTCTACGCGCTGTACGACAAGGTATATCGCGCGGACGTTCTGCATTATGCGTACCGGCTTTGTCGAGCGAACGATGGCTCGTCGGGCGTGGATGGTCAGACGTTTGCTGATATCGAGGTCTATGGTGAGGACCGGTGGCTGGGCGAACTGGCGGAAGAACTCAGGAAGAAGGAGTATCAACCGAAGGCTGTTCGGCGTGTATATATTCCCAAGCCGGACGGCAAACAGAGGCCGCTGGGCATCCCGACGATTCGGGATCGGGTAGTACAGACGGCGGCCTTGGCTGTCCTGGAACCGATTTTCGAAGTGGACCTCCAGGACGAGCAGCACGCATACCGACCCGGCCGCAGTGCCCAAGATGCCATTGGTCAGATTGAAAGGCTGCTGCGAAGCGGACGTACAGAGGTGGTTGATGCGGACTTGTCCGGGTATTTTGATAGCATCCCGCATAGGGAGTTGATGAAATCGGTGGCACGTCGCGTGAGCGATCGACACATGCTGCACCTTGTAAAGATGTGGCTGGTGGCCCCGGTGGAAGAGACCGACGAGCGGGGAAATACACATCGCACAACCCGTAACAAGGACGATAAGCGGGGTACTCCGCAAGGGGCTCCGATCTCACCGCTGCTGAGTAACCTGTATATGCGTCGTTTCGTGCTGGGGTGGAAAGTGTTGGGCTATGAAAATCGGTTTTCTGCTCAGATTGTCAACTACGCCGATGACCTTGTGATCCTTTGTCCTCGTGGATGCGCAGAAGATGCCATGAAGGAAATGAGGGAGATGATGTGTCGACTGAGGTTGAAGGTCAATGAAAAGAAGACACGATTGGCCCGGCTGCCGGAGGAAACATTCGACTTTCTGGGGTATACCTTCGGTCGCTTGTACGACCGGCGAACAGGCGGCGCCTACTACGGTGGCTGCCCGTCGCTGAAGTCGATGAAGCGGCTTCGGGGCCGAATCCATGAGGAGACTACGCGTAGGAGGTTGTGGAAATCCGAGGAAAACATGACCACGGTGATCAATCGCTTGCTCACGGGCTGGGCGAATTACTTTTCGGTGGGCACCGTTCGTCGGTCCTACTCCAGCGTGGACCACTATGTTTTCCAGCGGCTCCGCCAGTGGTGGTGTGCCAAGCACAAAGTGCGCAATCGAAGAGATACACGCTTCTCTTATGAGTATGTGTATGGACAACTGGGGCTTACCCGGTTACGTGCTCGGCCGCGCCGCGTTGCGTGTGCGAACGTGTGATGCCTTGTCCGAGAGCCGGATGCGGGAAAACCGCACGTCCGGTTCGATGAGCGGGAGAGTGGAAACGGAGCATGGTCGGGATATTGAGGCACCGGCAGCCGAAAGGGTCGGAAACAGATAGGCCCTACCTAAACCACCGCGCCACCTCTCGACTCTACATGAGAAGAGAAACAGGGACCCTTGCCGGATGAAAGCCGAAAGGGGAAGCCTG
>JAOZOT010000151.1 GCA_029933115.1 Anaerolineae bacterium
GACACCAAGGTTTTTTCTCACCTCGTGTCTTTGTGGTAATTCTCAACCGTCCGGCGGCGGTTTGGGGGGCGAGCCTGCGCAGGCCGGCTTCGTCGGCCCCAGCCCGCCAATTCATTCGCCAGGTGGGTAGGCCCGGGGCGGGTTCTGAGCGTGGGTTCGGGGGGGATATTGGTGGGGCGACGCCCAGGCCGAACGAGGTGGGGAGAGCGGGGCGAGGCTCTTCGGGCCGGAGCTTTGCTCTCGGCGCGGCGGGGGCTTTCAAGCGGTTCGGTTCTGCGCTCTCTCCTGAGCCGCAGTTCCTTGCTCCGGGGGGACAAAAACGTAGCCAAGGCCGGGCCTGGTCTTAATGTATTGCGGGTTTCGGGGATCGGGTTCTATTTTCCGGCGCAGGCGATGAATGGCCTGCCACACCAGGTGGTTTTCCCCCTCGTATCCTACTCCCCACACCTTTTCCAATAGATATTCCGGCACCAATACTCGCCCAGCTTGCTTGACCAGTTCGCAGAGCAAGCGGTACTCAGTGGGGGTCAGGTCCACCTCCTGGCCACAGGCGAACACTCGCTGCTGGACAAAGTCCACCAGCAGGTCTCCAGCCCGAAAGGTAGGGTGAGGCGCCGGCCGTTCTGACAGTTCGACACGTCGCAGGGCAGCCCGTACCCTGGCCAGAAGCTCGTCGGCGCTGAAGGGCTTGGTCACGTAATCGTCGGCGCCCATATCCAGGCCCCTCACCTTATCAGCGTCCTCTGCCAGGGCGGTGAGCATGATAATGGGCACCGTTGAGAACTCGCGGATACGCTGACAAACCTCGTAACCATCCAGGCCGGGCATCCTGATGTCCAACAGAATGAGGTCTGGGGCCTCACCGGCGGCCAATTCTATAGCCGTCTGCCCGTCCAGGGCGGTCAGCACTTGATAGCCACTGGCTTCCAGGTTGACCTGTACGGCCCGTACATATCTAGGCTCGTCATCTACCACCAGGATGCGGACCTTGCCTTTGTGCATATCCTGCCTCCTCTCGGTAGCTCTACATTAACCGTGGTTATACAGATTGCGCCATCCTGAGAGCGTGGGAGGGGAAAGAAAATGCCCCAGACCTGTCAGGTCTTGAGGGCATTGGGTCTAGAGTTGGTGCCAACGGGCAGGGTGAAGTAGAAGGTGCTTCCCACACCAAGGGTGCTTTCGACCCAGATGTGCCCCCCGTGGGCTTCCACAATGCCCCGACAGACAGCCAGCCCCAAGCCGGCTCCCCTTACCCTCCGGCTGAGTTCGTTCTCAACACGGTAAAATCGCTCAAAAACCCGCTCCAGGTCTTCCGAAGGGATGCCCATTCCCTGGTCACTGACCGAGACGAGAATCTGTCTTTCGTCTCCGCGGCCCTGGACGGTGATAGTTCCCCCTTCGGGCGAATACTTGATGGCGTTGTTCAGCAGGTTACGCAGCACCTGCTCGATACGCTTGGGGTCAACGGTGGCCACCAAGGGGTCGGGGGGGAAATCGTGGACGAAGCGGTGTTCTGTGAGTTGGGTCTCCATCTCCAGCTTGATGGCTTCCATGACTTCCCTGGCCAGTTGACCCACATCGGTGGGGCGCTTGTCCAGACGCAGCCGTCTGTCTTCCATCCGAGACAGGTCCAGCAAGTTGTCAACGATTGTCTCCAGCTTGTCTGCCTCTTGCTCGATGTCGTGCAGGAACTCGCGCTGGGTCTTGCGGTCAAACTCCACATCCTCTCTCAGCAAGGTGGTGCAAAAGATTTTGATCAGCCCCAGTGGAGTTCTCAACTCGTGGGAGACGTTGGCGATTAGTTCCGACCGCAGGCGATTCAGTTCACGCAGGATCTCTATCTCGGAGGCTTGTTCGGCCAGCCGCACGTTCTCAATGGCTACGCCAATCTGATGGCCGATGGCGGTGAGCAGTTGCACTTCTTGGGGGCTCAATTGGCGGGGGCTGCGACTGAAGACGCCCAGCACCCCCAGCACCTTGTCCTTTGACTTGATGGGAACGCCGGCGAAGGCGTGCAACCCTTCTCGTCGGCCGGTCTCCATATTGAGCCGGGGGTCTTCTGAGACCTTGTCCACCACGATGGGCTGTCCCGATTGAGCCACTTTGCCGGTCATGCTTTCGCCTAATTTGATGGTTTTTGTTTCTTCGGCCATTTCTGGAGAGAAGCCACGATGAACGACCAGCGATAGTACGCCGGCCTCTTCATCGAGCAATTGTATCCAGCCCGCATCTATATCTATCGCTTCCAGCACTTTGTCCAGGGTGGCGTTCAGGATGTGATCCAGGTCAAGTGACCGGCCTATCGTGGCCGTGATGGCATTGAGGGTCATCAGTTCCTCGTTGCGACGCCTGAGCTCTTCCTCCATCCGTTTGCGCTCGGCAATCTCCTGTTGTGTCCGTTCAAACAGCCGCGCATTCTCGATGGCTACGGCAATCTGCCCGCCTAATATGGACAGCAGGTCCACGTCGTCTTGGCGGAAAGAGGCTTCGCCTCGCGGACGGCTGACATTCAGCACGCCGAGGACCCGGTCCTTGATCATGAGCGGCACGCAGATGGCCGATCCGGTGTCGCTTTGGGTCAACAGGGCTTGGAGGGCGGGATCGTTCTCGACTTGCTCAGACAGCAGTATGGGTTTTTTCCTCTGGGCCACCAGGCCGGCCAAACCCTGCCCCACCTTCACCCGCGTGGTGGACACCACTTTGTCGGAGAGGCCGATGGCAGCCGAGATAGACAACTCCTGCTGCTTCTCGTCCAGAAGCATCAGGGAGACCCGGTCGGCCGCCAACGCATGTCGGACCGTCTCCAGAGTAAGCTGGGCCAGGCGCTCCAGGTTCACCTCCGACATCAAGGCTTTGCTGATCTCCAAAATGGGCAGGCGCGCTTTGAGGCGCAGGTTTTCCTGGAGCAGACGCTCCTTCTCCAGGACTTTGTGCACCGAGTTTACAATTTCCTCTGGGGTGAAGGGTTTCAGCAGGAAATCCTGAGCCCCCGATTTCAGAGCGCCTATGGCCACTTCCATAGTAGCGTGGCCGGTGATGATAATCACGGCCACTTCTGGATCCACTTCTTGAATCGTGGACAGGATGTCTAACCCATTGCAATCTGGCAGCTTGATGTCCAGGAGGGCCAGGTCGAAGTCTCCCTCTTCGAGCAGGCGGAGCCCTTCTTCCCCGCTTATGGCCCCTTGGACGGCAAAGCCCTCTTTTCCCAGGGTCTGTTGGCAAAGTCTGATAACATTCGGCTCGTCGTCAATCACCAGAATTTTCATCTCTCCCCGATCCCCGTGAGACCAACGTCATTAAGATAAGGTGCGATGCACTTGCCCTGTTCCCTGACAGCGTGTCTGAAAAATGCTCGTAGTAGCGACTTGAGTCGCTAATGACCGGTGCTCTGCGGCCAAAAACGACTGAAGTCGTTACTACGAGCGCCCCCCCGAATTTTCAGACACGCTCTGAATGTACCTTTTCTACTGAGGCCTTTGCCTCTGTTTTCTGTCATCTGCACTGCCCAGAGGTGCGTCGCACCTGTGAGAGGGGTTGGTTACCCATCCTGCACCGGTAGCATCACCGTGAACGTGCTCCCTCGTCCCACTTCACTTTCGACTTCGATCCAACCTCCGTGGCTTTGCACGATGCCGTAGCTGATAGAGAGGCCCAGGCCCGTGCCCTGGCCGACTTCTTTCGTGGTGAAGAAGGGGTCAAAGATGCGGGGAAGCTCTTCCGCCGAGATGCCCGTGCCGGTGTCGTGGAACTCGACCGCCACGCAATCCAAGCTGCCTGTTTCTCCGGCAGGTCGCAAGCCCGTCGAGTCCCCAGGACTTTGTACCTGAGGACGGTAGGCTGTCACCACTTTTAACTCTCCTCCGTCCGGCATGGCCTGGATGGCATTGATCATAATGTTGAGGAAGACCTGTTTCATCTGATCGGTGTCTAATGAGATCAGGGGCAGGGTGTCGTCGTAGCTTTCTTTGATGGTCACCTGCGCGCTTTTGGCTTGGGGGTAGATGAGGGCCATTGTGCTTTGCACGACCTCATTGACGTCTGCCGGCTTCAACTGTGGTTCCCTCTGACGGGCGAAATCGAGCAGGCTTCTGACGATGGCTTTGGTACGAGCTGCTTCCCGGTCAATGATCTCCAGGTCTCCTTTCATGGGATTATCGTCGTCCAATTCTCGCAGGAGCAGGCGTGTGAAGCCAATGATGCTGGTCAGAGGGTTGTTGATTTCGTGGGCCACGCCGGCGGCCAGTTCGCCGACGGCGGCCAGTTTGGCCGATTGGATGAGTTGAGCCTGAGTCTGCTTCAGTTCCTCCATCTGGTCTTGCAGTTCCTTGTACAGCCGTGCGTTTTCGATGGCAATGGTGGCCTGGTTGGCCAGGAGGGTGGCCAGCCAGACGTCATTCTGGCTGAAGGTTCTTTTCTGCGTATCGGCATTGATGACCAGCGCCCCAATAACTCGCTCCTGCCACCTCAAGGGCACTCCCAGCATAGCGGTGAAGGGCTGATCGGCCTCGAACACCGGAGCTCTTCCCTCCCAGATGCGGTAATCGTCCACGATGAATGGTTCTCCGGTTTGGAACACTTTGCCGGCCATACCTTCTCCCGGCTTGAGGATGACCCCGGTGTACTTTTCTGTATAGTTGTACCCGACGATCAGCCTCAGCTCCTCCCGCTCCCGGTCGTACAGGTATACTCCTCCGGCGTCGGCTCGCAGCAGCCCGACGGCTCGCTCCATGATGGACTTCAGAAGTTCCGGCATCTCCAGGCGAGCGGTGATTTCCAGGGAGATGTCATGCAGGGCGATCATTTCTACAAAATGCCGCTGTGTTTCGGCGAAAAGCCGCGCGTTCTCGATAGCGATGGCAGCCCAGCGGGCCATAGAAGATAACAGGGCCGCATCCGCCTGGTCGAAATCGCCCTCGGTTTTGTTCACCGCTTCAATCACCCCGATTATTTTCCCTCTGACCTTCAGGGGGATAGCCAGGAGGGATCTGGTGATGAAACCGATGGTCTCGTCAATGTCGGGATAAAAGTGAGGGTTCTCTCTTACGTCGGGCACCAGCAGTAGTTGGCCTGTCCGTGCCACCCAGCCGGCGATACCCATGTCCGGCGGCAGCCTGAGTCCTTTGATTTTGCTCGACTGAGGTCCCACCACGGTTTCAAAGACCAATTCTCTGCTTTCCTCGTCGAGCAGCAAGACGGAACCGGCCTCTGTGCCGAGCATGAGGACGGTTGCCTCCATGACCGCCGTCAGGACCTGCTCCAGGTTCAGGCTGGAGGTCACCACACGGCCCACCTGGTTGAGGAAGACCAGTTCTTCCACCCGGCGCTGCACAGCCTGGTGCAATTGCGCGTTGCGGACGGCGACGGCGGCCTGGGCAGCCAATGTCATCAGCAATTGCTCGTCGTCGGCGCTGAAGGCTTCCGCCTGATCACTGTTCAAGCTGAGGGTGCCGATGCAGTCTCCCCCAATCAGCAACGGCGCGACCAACAGCGATTTAATAGGGTTGTCCGTGGCCAGGAAGCGGGGGTTTTCCTCCACGTTGGGCACGTTGAGCGCCCGCTTTTCCTGCACGACAAAGCCGGCAATGCCCTCTCCGATGGACATTCCCAGCTTCTCCTTGATGTTGCCTCCCGGGGTCGAAGTCGCCCGGGGGACCAACTCTCCCCGCGCCTTATCAACCAGGTGGAGCACGCCGTTGGTGCTGGCCGGGATCAGGCGGATGGCGGAATCCACGATGGTTTGCAGGACCTGGTCCAGCCCCAGCGAGCGGGTCAGGGCAGTAGTCACTGCACTGAAGGTCTCGGTCTCCTCCAGCCGCCGCACGGCTTCCTGGTACAGCCCTGCGTTCTCGATAGCCACAGCAATCTGACCGGCCAAGGTCTCCATGGCCATGAGGTCCGTCTCGTCGAAGGCGTTCAGTTGGGTGCTCTGGATGTCAAGCACGCCGATGACCTGTCCGGCCAGTTTGAGAGGCACGCACAACTCTGCTTTGGTCGGTGACTCTTCGATAAAGCCGGGTTTGATGTAGCGGGGTTCCCGGCTCACGTCGTTGGCCAGGAGCAGTTGGCCGGTCTCGGCTGCCCGGCCGATTATCCCTTCGCCTATCGCCTGACGGTAGTCTGGCGGCGCCACCTCTTCGAACCCACCGGCTATGGCGCCCATCGCCAACTCGCCGGCGGTCTCATCCAGCAGGAACAAGCCTACGTGGTAGTAATTAAAACGCTGTTGGATGGCAGCAACGGTCTCCTGCAAGAGTTGCTCCAGGTCCAGGATCGAGGCTGCTTGCCGGGCCACCTGGTTGACCACGCTCAACTGGGCGGTTCGTCTCCGCTCGTTCTGGTACAGCCGTGCGTTCTCGACGGCCACGGCAAGCTGATCGGCCAGGGTTTGCAGGATAGAGACGTCGTCCTGGCTGAAGGCGCCGAGTTCGACGCTCTGCACGTCAAGCACACCGATGACCTCTCCCTTGAGTTTGATGGGGACGGCCAACTCTGACCTGGTGTCCTTTGACTCTTCAGTGGAATAGTACCTTGGCTCGCGGCCGACGTCGTTGACCAGCAGAGGTTCGCCGCTGTATGCCACCCAGCCGCAGATTCCCTCCTGGCCGATCTTGAGCCGCAGGCCTATCAGGGTCTCATCAAAGGGGCCGGCCCCAGCCCTCATGACAAGCTCATCGCTCTCGGCCTCGACCATGAAGATGCTGGTGTAATAGTAGCCGAAGGTCTCTCCAATCATGCGGACTACCTGAGACAGCAGTTCATCCAGGTCCAGGATAGAGGCAATTTTCTGGGTGATTCCGGCCAGCAACTCCAATTGGGTGGTCCTCTTGCGCTCCTGCTCGTAGATGCGGGCGTTTTCGATGGCCACGGCAGCCTGATTGGCAAAGGCGGTCAGCAGAGGAAGCTGGTCGCGGAATGTGCCGGGACGCAGGCTGTGCAGGTAGAGCACGCCCAGCAGGCGGTCTTTGGCCACCAGCGGCAAGCCCACGAACGACTTGATGCCCGCCTTTACAATGAGTGGATTGGCCATGCACGGCGCCCCGTTAGACGGTCTGGGCTTTACCAGGCCGTCCTCGCCGATGTCATCCACGACTGCCGGCTGACGCGAACGGACGATCCACTGGGTGAACCCTTCGGCTCTGACGCGGTGTTCTATGCGCGGTACACCGGGCAGGTATTCGGCGCTCCGGCTCAATTTGCCTTTCTCGTCCACCAGTATTACGCTGGCATAGTCCGAAGCGGCCACCTCGCCGGCCAGGGAGACGATCTCGGCCAGCACCTGGTCGAGTTCAAGAGAGGCGGCTACAGCTTGAGAAGCCCGGCTCAAGCTGGCCAACTGTTTCAGCCGGCGCTCCAATGCTCTCTCTGCCTGCTTGCGTCCGATGGCATGGCGGATGGAGTGTACCAGCAGGTTGCTATCCATTTGCTCTTTGGCCAGATAATCCTGCGCTCCCTCCTGTATCGCTTTCACGGCCAGTTCCTCGTCCTCAAGCTCGGTCAACACCACAATCGGCACCTGCGGCGCCTGAGCTTGCATTTTGGCGAGAGTGTCAAGCCCCTGGCTGTCGGGCAGCGAGAGGTTCAACAAGACCACGTCTATCTCTCCCTCAGCCAGGCGCTCCAGCCCGGTCGAGAGCCGGTCGGCGCACTCCAGCTCAAAACTGGCACCTTTCGCTTCAGCCAGCATCTCCCGGATCAGACGGGTGTCTTCGGGTTTATCTTCCACCAGCAGAACCTTGGGTGTATCGTTCATTTCTTTCCTCGATGATTGGGATAGGGCAACGGCTCAGTGCTATCAACGTGGAAGGGGAGCGAGGGCCAAGGGGCGCTTCTCATACTCCCCGGGGATTTGCTGCACGATCCCACGATGGCGATGTCTTGTGTATATTATACCATAATTTCCGGGTGGTCACCTTCCTGAGTAGGGTGTTTCAGCCCGAACGTCAACGTTCGGGCTGAGCGGTGCAAGCGTGCTGAAGCACGCTCGTT
>JAOZOT010000014.1:0-12003 GCA_029933115.1 Anaerolineae bacterium
TTGGCTTTATGAAGAAGTTAATGTCCATTGCACTGCTTGTGCTAGTTATAGGCTCGCTGACCGGCTGTGGCGCCCGGGGGCGGGCTGTGAAGGCCACGGCCACGGCCCAGGCTCTCACGGCCACAGCCATGGCTCAGCCGCCAATGACCCCAGTTCCGGCTGTGAGCGCTCCAGGAGCCACGGGGGTGATCCTCTTCCAGGATGACTTCCAGGATGGTCAGCCCGATGGCTGGCAGATTACGGCCGGCTGGTACGTGCAGCAGGAAGGGAACGTTTACTACCTTGCTTCCTCGGGCCAGGGTATGGCCTGGGTCTCGGGAGGGGGGAACTGGAGCGACTACGAATTCCAGGCCGCGATCAGAGTGACCGCCGGTGGCGTCCTCCTGAGCTACCGTATGACACAGGAAGGACGATACCTGCTCCATTTCCGCGAAGATGGCCTCTACCTGAGCAAAGAGTACCCCAAAGGCAATTACACAGCCTTGACCCAGACAACCGCCCCCAGTTTCAACGCCTGGCACCAAATAGCCGTGGCCGGCTACGGAGGGCATTTGCAGGTGTACGTGGACAGGATGCTACAGTTGGATTACACCGATCCGAGTCCGTTACTTCGGGGCACCGTTGCCGTAGCGACTCTGGAAGGCTACCAGGCTGCCGTGGACGATGTGCTGGTGACCAGGCTGACGGCACCTCTGCCGACACCGGTCCCCATGGCTGTGCCGGTGACTGTTCCTCCTCCGGCCACTCCTCTCCTGCCGGCGGGGGCCGAACTGCCCTCAGAAGAGGTTGCACCCTCAGAAGGAGCGCCCCCACCCTCGGCGGCCGGACTGCCGGTGATAGATTATTTCTACTCCGAGCCATCCGATAGAGAGGGATGCTACTACCTGCACTGGGACTTGCACGATGCCTCGGTCGCCTATCTGAACGGAGTGGGGGTGGTCGCTCCAGGCTCACAAGAGGTCTGCCCGGAGGAAACTACTACCTACACCCTGCGGGCCGAGAACGAGGCCGGGAGCACAGAGGAAAGTGTCACCATCGAGGTGGGCGGCGCGCCGTCAGGAGGAGAGGGTACACCCGCTGCTCCTTCCAACCTGCGTATGCCTGAGTGGAGCATGGACACTGTGACTTTGGAGTGGGATGACAACTCGGACAACGAGGACGGCTTCCGCGTCCGACAGGTGGGGGTGGCCTGGGTTGCAGAAACCGGCCCCAACGAGACCCGCGCCACTATCCCCGCTCCGCCGTGCGGAGAGACGGCCCAATACAGGGTGCGGGCCTTCAACAGCGCGGGTACCTCTGACCCCAGCAACACCCTTGAAGTCACCGGGTCCTGTGCGCCGGGGCCACCGGCCGGCCAGCCGGACCTGGTTGTGCTCGACGCGCACTTTGAGCCCGACCCGGTGACGAGGGGGCAGCCTTTCGACGCTGTGTTCACCATCGCCAATCAGGGCAACGCCGATGCCGGCGCGTTCACCGTCTTGTGGCATTTCCACGCCGCCACTGGTCTGGCAGACTGTTCGTGGGACCGTGACAGCCTTGGTGCTGGAGAGCAAGCCAGCGGGAGATGCACTCGCTCGACGACGGCGCAGCCCGGTACCTCTCCCACTCGCCTCACGGTTGACGTGGAAGGCGAGATAGCCGAAAGCAATGAGGGCAACAATGAAGCCACCCCTACCCTCACTGTCGCGGAGGCGGAGTCGGCCGGCCGGCCAGACCTGGTCATTGACAACCTGTCAATCGAGCCGAACCCGGTGCTTCTTGGAGGGATAGGCGTATTCACGGTGAGGTTCAATGTCATCAATGTGGGCAATGCACAGGCAGCGCCTTCCACAGCCCACTGGGAGATAGTGGCGGATGACCGATGGAGTTTTGATTGCCCTGTCACGACGCTGCCTCCAATGATGGGCGTTCCATGTGAACACGCCTTCATGGGGCTGCCATCCGAGCCTAGTAACTACGGGACGAGGGCGATTGCCGACTTTGAAGGCACTGTCGCAGAAAGCGACGAAGGAAACAACGTAACGAAAGAGACCCTCCAGGTCCAACAATAGGCAGCCCCATGTCGAGGGCGTGTCCCGGCACCGTCACGCCCTCACCCTCTGGCCCCTCTCCCGATCTCAGGAAGGGGAAAAAGTGCCGTTTGGATGCTTCAAACCCCCGAAAAGGGGCGTCTGCTCTCTCCCAGAGTTGAGGGAGAGGACCGGCTGTCCGAAAAGACGCTACGGAGCTTTCTCGGAAAAGGGTAGTAGCCCAACTGCCTGTGGCGCAATAGTGCTGCGTTGGGCGTTATCCGCCCCAAGACGACCAATGCGATTGGCCTGAGTGGGGCATGGACACTGTGACCTTGGAGTGGGATGACAACTCGGACAACGAGGACGGCTTCCGCGTCCGACAGGTGGGGGTGGCCTGGGTTGCAGAAACCGGCCCCAACGAGACCAGCGCCGCAAGTTAAGAGCACCTGACCCCTGACGAATTACTCTGCTCCCTGTATCTCCTGCATCGGCAAAGTCGGTATGGGACCTGTGGGGGGCCGGCTTATCCCACAAATCCCCGTTGATCCCTCAGAACGGAGTAGAACGATGTTGGCAGCAGGACCAAGTCGTCGTGGACTTTTATGCGGGGAGTGCAGTCGGAGAATCGTGGTGGCCGTCACGCTGCTTTTGCCGGCGAGTTCGTGGGCCTGTCAATTCAGCGGGGTTCAGCCCGAGCCCACGCCGGTGCCACCCTCACCGATATCTGTGCTACCTACGCCGATACCGCCTACATCCACCCCATCGCCCGGCGCCCGCTACCGGCCGGCTTTTGGCATTGATTACGCGCACCCGGAGAAATACCTGGCGCAAGGTGAGCAATCCCACATCTCTGACCCTACAGTGCTGGACTCGCTGCGCCGCGATGAGCAGAGCATAGCGCACCTGGGCGACGTCTACCGCTGGCTCAAGCGCGAGTTCACCACATATCGGGCCGGGGGCAAGACCATCGGCGTGGTCACGGTGGACGAATTGCTGGCAGAACGCCGTCTGGGGGGCTGCCACGACCACGGCCTGGTCTACGCGGCCGTGGTCCGGGAGTTGGGCTACCCGGCCATCATGGCCCGCACCGTCGGCATCGCCTGGGTCAAACGATTCCAGGCCGGTGAACAAGGCCCCCAAGTTGGCCACCTCTTCGTGGAGGTGTTCCTGGCCGACAAGTGGGTGCTCATAGACCCCACCAACGGCCGGTACGTCGAAGACGGCTACGACCCGGCGAATCCGGTCATCCCGCTCAAAGGCCAAGTCGCCGGCTCAGATGACGAACTCTTTGGCTTCTACGTTGAGTGCAAGGGCATTGATACCTGGGCCTTCGGTATCCATAGCCCAGACGAATCGCGCCAGGCGAAAAAAGAGTTCGCCCGCCAGCTCAACCTGGAGGCAATCGTGTACCCTCAGTACACATTCCAGCGCTTTGAAAAATGAGACAGCCCCCCTGTTAAGTGTTGCGAGAAATCTGCCGTAAGCTTCCAGGCGCAGCGAAATGAATGAGCTTACATGAAAAAGCCGGGGGAGCTATCCCCCGGCTACCATGAGCATAAGGGCCACGCTGTCACCATCCTTCAGGACGGTGTCTAAACGGTCGTGGGTTATCCATTCTCGGCCATTGAGCAAAACCTGAATCGTTATGTCTAGTTTGCCCTTTTCGTCAAGGAGGGCTTCCTCAGCCTTGCGGCCGTAACGCTTGACGATGTGGTCTATCAGATCGTTGACCGTCTCTCCCTCAAAGTTTAGCTCCAACTCTTTCTTGCCCACCACCCTGGACAGGGTTGGCAGGCCAAGGATTTTCAAATTCACTTTCATCACCGTTTCCCACTTCAAAGTTTTGCTGCACGTCTAAGGAGCGCCTTTCGCCTGTCGGGTATGGCCTCCTTCATCTTCTCCCCGAAGTCATATTTCCGACACCTGGGACAGAAAGTGAGGTATTCGTCAGGGATAGCGCCATCTTCCAACTGCTCGCTGATATACTCCAGGGTGTGCCTGGGCAGAAAGAACCCGCCACACCTCCGGCAGAAAAGGCCGTGCTCGGTGAGGCCCCTCTGGATGGCTAGTTGCCTCACTCTCTCGACGAAATCCCGATACCTGACTCCGGCCGGACAGATCTCGGTGCAGACGTCACAGGTCAGACAGAACCAGATGCCGATGTCCGTCAGGACATCGAAATCCATCAGAGTCTTCTCAATCATCCCCCGCGGAGACACCTCATAGGAGAAATCCTTGAAAATCTCCGTCATAGGACAGGCTGCCACGCACTTTCCGCACTCCACGCACAGAAACAGATCGCATTGGCTGGCTATCTCGTTTATCGTGTCCGCCATCTATCTCTCTCCAACCTCGAGGAGCGGCGTTTCCTCCAGAGTCGTCACCAGCGGCGATGGCGCCGCCACGTCCGCCCCTGCCTCGTAGTCGAATAACTCCCTGACCGTCTCCCGCACCAGGGCGTATAACCTGGTCAGAGGGATGTCCATTGGGCAGGCCGCCTCACACTCGCCGCAGCCGATGCATTTGTCGCTGATGTGGTAAGCGCGGATGAATTGAAAAGCGGCGTAATCCGGCGGAACCACGCCCGGCTGGACCCACAACTCGTCCTCGAGGATACACTCTTCGCAGATGCAAACCGGACAGGCGTTGCGGCACCCATAGCACTTGATGCATTTGGAGAACTCGTGGTGCCAGAAGGCCAGCCTCTCATTGAATCCCTGCTCCAACAGTTTCCGCACGTTCTCGTCAACGGTGGGGGCGACGCCTTCCACCCTCTCCCCCACATCAATCCGCTGCGGGTATGGATGCCGACAGCGACATTCTACAGCCTGGGCCTCCGTACAGGCCAGCCCTATCAAAGCGAGCTTGTCCAGGTCCACTTGCTCGCGCTTGGCCATCTCAATGAGAGCCCGCTCGTCGCAGCCCCTGACTATGACCCCCAGCCGACCATTGGGGTACCGGGCCTGGATCAGTTTGCAGACGTTGGCCAGAGGATATTTGGGCTCCAGAACCAGCGAACTCAAGTCGTCTTCGCCCCGGAAAAGGCATGGGCCAACGCCGCCGTGCTGCTCGCACAGGCCAAGCACACCATCCACTTGGCCGCCGGTCAGTAATTGACCGGCTATCTCACGCACTCTCTGAACGGGGTCTTGCATCTTCACCCTCAATAGAAGCGCTCACCCTCCCGCAGACTGCGACGATATTTTGGCGCAGAGACGAGTCTCCCGGTTCGATTTTAGCCCGTTTGAGGCGATTTTCAAACCTGCGGGAGGGTAGCTGAACGGATACCCTCAACAAACCACTCTTTCTTGCGATATACCATCCCGTGGCAGGAGGCCACCAGGTCACCGTCTTCGGTGGTGACCGTCATGTGATAAAGGGCAGTGCGCCGGCCCAGCTTCTCCTCCCGTGCCTCGGCAAAGAGCTTTGTCCCCACCGGCACTGCCGAGAGGAAGGAGATGTTCATGGTGAGGGCGACGGCCGTCTGACCGTGAGAGTTGCTGGCCGCAGCAAAGGCGGCGTCTGCCAGAGAGAAGATGGCTCCTCCATGAGGCATACCGTGGAAATTGACCTGATGCTCTCCAACGGTCATGCTCAACCGACTGTAGCCAGGCTTCACCTCCAACAACTCAATCCCCATGAACCGGGCGAAGGGGTCCTGGCTCATTTTGGAGAACAGTTGCTGACTAACCTTCTGGTCCATGATGAGGCCCCAATTCCTTGACAGTCTCGACGAACTCGGTCACAATCTGTTGGAATCGGGCTCCTTCGGAGGCCGAAACCCAATCCACGTACAGTCGGGCCGGGTTGATGCCCAAATATCCCAGCATTTCTTTCAACAGGGCGAACCTCTTCTTGGCCCGATGGTTGCCGCTGATGTAGTGGCAATCTCCTATATGGCAGCCCAACACCATCACTCCATCCACCCCGCCGGCCAGAGCTTTGATGACCCACTCCGGGGACACCCGCGCCGAGCACATCACCCGTATGACCCGAAAGTCCGAAGGCATCTGCAAACGGGACACACCGGCCAGGTCGGCGCCGGCGTAGGAACACCAGTTGCAGCAGAAGGCGAGAATCTTGGGTTTGAAACCGTCCGCGCTTTTTTCCATTAACGCCCCCCACTTCTGGAGTTCAGGAACTCACCAGGGCTTCGACCATGCTCAGCACCTGCCGGTCGGTGAAGCCCCGCTGCTGCATGGCCCCGTTGGGGCAGGCCGCCACGCAGCTACCGCACCCTTTGCATTGGGTAGCGTTCACCCACGACTTCTGACCGTTCTCTCCGACCCGCAACTCGATGGCGCTGAAGGGGCACACCAGAACGCAGGTGCCGCATCCGGTGCAGAGGTGCTCGTCGGAGAAAGCGGTGATAGCCTCCACCTGCACAAAACCCTGTCGCATCGGGGTGGCCGCCTTGGCCGAGGCGGCGTAGGCCTGGGACACGCTCTCGATGATGTTGGAAGGATAACGGGCCGAGCCGCACAGGTAGATGCCGTCGGTGGCGAATTCAATAGGCCGTAGCTTGAGATGAGCCTCCAGGAAAAAGCCCTCGCTGCCCCGGGGCACCTTCAGCATCCTGGATAGCTTCTCGCTGTCGGGCTGCGGGACCAGCGGAGTGACCAGGACTACCAGGTCGGCCGGCAAAGTTAGTTCCTTGCCGATCAATTGGTGAAAGACTTTGACTTCTCTGGCCTGACGCACCCCGACGACCTCAGGGGGCCTGTCCAGGCTGTAGCGGATGAAGCGGACCCCCAGCTCCATAGCCCGCCGGTAATGCCTCTCGATGTGCTCTCCGTAGGCCATCACGTCGCGCTGGAGAATGTACACTTTGGCCCGGGGGTCTCGCTCTTTGATGAGCACCGCGTTCTTCAGGGCGGCGGTGCAGCAGAAACGCCCGCAGTAGGGTCGCTCGGCGATTCTGGCCCCGACGCAGTTGATCATGACCACGTTCCGCGGGAATTCAAACCCTTTCTTGAGCATCTCTTCCAGTTCCAGTGGGGTGACCACGTTGGGCAGCATCGGATAGCCATAATAACCGTAGGGTTTGAACTCTTGCGCACCCGTAGCCACGATCACTGTCCCTACTTCAAATTCAGCTTCTCGGTGCCCATTGGTCACCCGCACCTGGAAGTGGCCGATGAACCCCTCGACGCTTTCCACCTCGCTGCGCAGGTAGGTCGTGATGCGAGGGTGATTCTCCACCTGTTGGATCAAAGGGGCCAGGAACTCGCCGGCATCCTCGTAGGTGGGGAACACTTTGTTCACCCCACGCAGCAGACCGCCCAGTTCCGCTTCTCGCTCCACCAGATGTACCACAAAGCCCTGGTTGGCCAGATTCAGCGCCGCCGTCATGCCTGCCACACCGCCACCGATCACCAGGGCGGCCGGGTACACGTCGCTTTGAAACTCTTCCTGGGGCTCCAGGTAGCGGGCTTTGGCCACCCCCATGCGGACGAGAGCCTTGGCCTTCTCCGTCGCCTCATCTGGAGCGTGCATGTGAATCCAGGAACAGTGCTCGCGGATGTTGACGAACTCGAAGAGGTACTTGTTCAGACCGGCTTCCTCGCAGGCGCGCTTGAACAGGGGCTCGTGGGTGCGAGGGGTGCAGGAAGCCACAATCACCCGATTCAGCTTGTGCCTGACAATGCTTTCTTTAATTGAAGACAGCCCCTCTTCGGAGCAGGAGTACATGTTGTCCTCAGCGTAGGCCACATCGGGGAGGGTGCGGGCGTATTCTACCACCTCCGGAACGCGCACCACCCCGCCGATGTTGTTGCCACAGTGACAGACAAATACGCCTATTCTCGGTAGATCGCAATTGGCTCTCGCCGGATTGCCAAACCCAGCGGTTTGGCGGCGGATCTGGCGATCCCCCGCGAGCTTTTGTGATCTACTTATGTGGGCTTTTTCCACGCCGTCATTCTCCTAGCAAGTCCATCAAAATCTCTACCACCGTGCTGACGTAGTGGCATCTCCCCTTTACGTCCAAGTCGCTTCACTTCTGCCTGCCTTCTAAGGGGCTCTCTTCCGAGAGAGCGTTCGGTAATTGCAAGCTCGCGGTGGGCTGTCGTCCACCACTCGGAACGGCGGACTATCGTCCGCCTGGAGCACTTTAGAGTGAATTCAAAACGAGTTTCCGAATGCCCTCTTCCGACTTTTCAAACAGGCTCTCAAGACGGACATTACAAACTTCCGCTCAAAAGTTCGGCCACCCTGGCCGCCACCCCCGAAGCCTGGATGACCGAATCGGGGATGTCTTGGGGAGTCTGGCAGAAGCCGCAAGCAAAGACGCCGGGCACGTTGGTATCCACCGGATGGGACAACCTATCTGGAATGTCCACGAACCCAGCCTCATCCAGCTTCAAGCCCAGTTTCTCGGCGATTTCCCGGTGGCTGCTATGGGGAATCAGGGCCTGGCAAAGCACCACCAGTCCCACTTCCATGCTCGTCGCCCTGCGCACCGGATCTTCTGCCTCTGTGAGAACGGTCTCGTCGTACCAGACGATGGGGTTCCCGGTCTCGGGGTTCTCAGTTATCTTCCCCGGACGCCCCCTGACGTAGGCCACGCCGTACTCCTGTCTGGCCCTGGTGATATACTCCTGAAATCTCTTTCCCACAGCTCTCACGTCTGTGTAGAAAATGAAGGTCTTCAGGTTGGGGTAGTGTTCGTTGGCCAGGATAGCTTCTTTGGTGGCGTGCATACAGCACACGCTGGAGCAATAAAGGTTGTGGTGGACATCCCGCGAGCCGACGCATTGGATGAAGGCCAGGGTGTCGGGGACCTTGCCGTCAGACGGACGCCGCAGCTCCCCACCCGTGGGGCCGGAGGCCGAGATGAGCCGCTCGTACTCCAGCCCGGTGATGACATTGGCAAGCTGGCCGTAACCATATTCTTTCAGCGGGGTAGGGTCATAGGGGTCAAAGCCTGTGGCCAGGACGATAGCTCCCACCCTCAGCGTCACGGTCTCCTCTTTCTGCTCAAAGTCTATAGCCCCCGCCTGACAGGCTTGTTCACACAGGCGGCAGCGCCCCTTCTCCCTGGCCGTCAGATAGAGGCAGTTCTCCTCGTCAATGGTCATCTTGCGCGGGACGGCCTGCGGAAAAGGCAGGTAGATGGCCTTCCGCTTGTCGAGGCCCACGTTGAACTCGTTGGGCACTCGGCGCGGGCATTTCTCCACACATTCACCGCAGCCGGTACATTTGTCCACGTCAACGTAGCGGGGCTTCTTGAGCACCTTGACCCTGAAATCACCGGCCTGGCCCTTGACCTCCAGCACCTCTGAATAGGTGAGCAGGTTGACGTTCTCGTGCCCCGCACATTCAATCATTTTGGGGGCCAGAATGCAGATGGAGCAATCGTTGGTGGGAAAAGTCTTATCCAGTTGGGCCATCCGGCCACCGATGCTGGGCGTCCTTTCCACCAGGTGAACCCGAAAGCCCATGTTGGCCAGGTCAATGGAGGCCTGGATGCCCGCGATGCCGGCGCCGATGACCAGAACCGCTTTTTTCCTCTTCATCCTTGCTCAGGCGAATCGGCTCATCAGTTCGGCGAACCTCAGGCCGGCGTCCCGCTTCTTCCTCAGGTTCAGCGTGCTGGCCGGCACGTATTGCAGCGCCTCCGGCTGGCAGAAACGGACGCAGGTGGGGTCGCCGTCACACAGGTCACATTTGACCACTCTTCTGGCCACGGTGTCAATCCCCATGCCGCCGAAAGGACAGGCGGCCACGCACATTTTGCAGCCGATGCACAGATCATAGTCTATCACCACCCGACCCAACTCCTCGTCGCGGGAGATGGCGTCCTTGGGGCAGACGGCCATACAGGGCGGCGATTCGCACTGCTGGCAGATCATGGGCAGCGCAAAGCCTTCTGCCTCCCACTTGATAACGTGAATCCTGGAGCGGGTGGGGTTGCTCACACCTTCGTGCTTGACCGAGCACACCATCTCACACGCCCGGCAGCCGGTGCACTTCTCCGAGTCCACGAGTAATATCTTCTGCATGGTGGGTAAAGCCTCCTTGAAAATAGGGAATAGCTCTTATCCGCGTCGCACGTCAACGGCAAGACCACCTAGAGCTTATGGGACGGTTCTTTGTCCAGGCCCAGCTTCTCCAGCGTCTCTGGTCGGGGCACGCCGTTCTCGTCCCAGCCGTGAAGCTCGTAGTATTCGTCAATCATCTTCTTGAACTTCTCGCGGTCGAGCTTTTTGCCCCGCACAATCGGCAGACCGACTGGAGTCGGCTCATCGAAGTAGCGGTCCACCAGCCAATCGTGCTCTCTGGTCAATCCCTCACGGATGTTAAACAACCGCTCCATTGTATAGGCGCGATCCGCCACCTCCCAGATTTCCAGCGGTGACATTTCCAGGCCGGTGTTGTAGTAGAGCAGCTTGGAAAATTCGTCAAAGCTGAGCAAGTTGGGGCTGAGGAAGATGGTGTGATACTTGCAGATGCCCAGGCAATCCACAGCCTCGTAGACCATCTCCTGCCATTGCACCTGGCGGGGCTTGCCCTCATAGTCACTATAGTTGGAGGTGAGAGGGCCATCGTAGGGAGTAGGATTGCTGTAAATCTTGCGCAGCACAGGTTCGGGCAGGTGATAGAGGTCAATGGCCGGACGGCTCCGCAGGTGATCGGATCCCCGAGAACTGGTGGCGATACCCAGAGCCAGTGCCGGCGTAGGACGCTCATCCGAGTGCAGATTGCTCATGCCCTTGACCTGGATATTATACTTGAGAGAGTCCTTGCCGATCTTTGCGGCCGCCCGCAGGGGGCCTTCGGCCAGGATGTCGCCCAGCCCCTTGCGTTCAGCTATGCGGTGGATCATCTCTATCACTGCCTCGTCGTTGCCCCACTCCAACTTCAAGCCGTCGGTATCCTCGTCGGTCAGGATGCCCTTTTCGTACAGCTCCATAGCCCAGGCGATCATGCTGCCGGTTTCCAGGGTATCGAGGCCGTAGGTATTGACCAGGTGATTGCCGACCAGAATGGTGTTGAAGTTGTTGCAGCCCACCTCCATGCCAAAAGCGCCCTGGCTGGTATACTCCGGCCCCTGGGCATAAACCCCGGCGTAGGGTCCTTCTTTGATGATATACTTGTGACGGCAGTGGATGACACAACCGAAGCACCCCTCGGTGCCAAAGGAGACCTCTTCGATGTGCTCGCACTCGATGTCCCCCCCTACAAGCTGGTTCAATTGAAAGTTCCGGCAACGGATGAGGCCCGTGCTGTTGGTCACTCCGTAGATGAACATGGTGCCCCATTTCTGCATGATCTGAGCGAACTTGGTTCTGTTCACTTTGTTGATCATCTGTTCATCGTATTCCAGAGCCTGCTCGGGGTGTTTGATCTCGATATCCATGGTGCCGCGCACGGCGATGGCCTTGAGGTTCTTGGAGCCCATCACTGCGCCCATGCCCGTTCGGCCGCCGGCATTCTTAAGGCCGGTCATCACGTTGGCAAAGCGCACCAATTTCTCGCCGGCCGGGCCGCAGCACAGGACCTTGACCTCTTCATCCCCTAACTCCTGGCGGATGCTTTCCTGAGTATCGAAGACACCCAGACCCCACAGATGGGAGGCGTCTCGGACCTCAATTGCTCCGTCGTTGATCCAGAGGTAGACGGGCTTTTTGGCCTTGCCTTTGATCACCAGGTGGTCAAAGCCGGCCCACCGCAGTTCTGGAGCGAAAAAGCCCCCCATGTTGGTGCTGCCCACGAACCCCGTCAGGGGAGACTTGGCTGCCATGTGGGTGCGGGCCGAGGCCGACGCCAAAGTGCCAACCAGAATCCCGGCACTGACCAGGAACACGTTCTCGGGTCCCAGTGGATCAATGCCCTGCTTGGTGTGATTGTACAAGAGATACATATCCATACCCCGTCCCCCCAGATACAGCCTGCGCATCTCAAGAGGAATAGGGGCGGTTTCGACTTCTCCATTGGAAAGGTTTATATAAGCTATCTTGCGGTTGAGAGCCATTTTGCGCTACCTCCT
>JAOZOT010000014.1:12103-25521 GCA_029933115.1 Anaerolineae bacterium
CTGCTGCATCTCTGCTTCTCGCTTCTCCCAGCTTTCCCAGACCGGCTTTCTGATTTTGGCCAATGGACCCGACCAGGAGATATACCACTCTCCGCCGCAGTTGGGACAGGCCATTTTCTCCACTCCTTTGGGAACCCGGAAACGCTCGAAACAGGCTAGGCACCTGACTTCTCCTGTCCTCTCGCTTTTCTCTCTCATGGTGACCCCCTTTGGAAATATATGTCACTTTTTTGCACACCGTCTCGCAGATGACACATTGATATTGTAACACACAACTTTCAAAAAGTCAATTCTCACACCCCTGCCACTGCCAAGTCTTCTTGACAAGCGTCGTTAAGTAACATATAATAACAACCGTCAGCCCAGCCTATATTTGCTGAAATCCGGGCTACGGGCCGCACCCTGCCCGTGGCGCAACAGTGCGTTGAGGAAAGCCGGTGATTCGGTGAGATGAGTGAGGCGAGGTTAGGAGAAATGGACACCACTGATAACGAGTGGGAAAGACCACTGGACGAGGGGTATTGGGAGGTCTTGTTGCGCGAAGGGGAATACTCACGTGTGACATCTCCTCCTGTGGATGGGAGAGAAATCTTGCGAGAACTCGGAGCCGAGTCGCTCCGACCAGAGGATCGTGTTCTGGGCCTCAAGGAGGGAAGCGATCTGAGGGCCCCAGGAGACGGCGAGAGCTTTTGTGCCGGCGAAGACCAACTGGAGCAAGATTGGCAGTGGATTCAAGAGAGCCTGGCCAACGGCGAGGTCATTGATGGTAGAGTGACGGGCTACAATCGCGGAGGGCTGCTGGTTGAGTTGAACACTTTGCAAGGATTTGTGCCCATCTCACATCTGGCCGATTTTCCTCGGCGGGTGGATGCCAGGGAGAGAAAGGCAGAGTTGGCCAGCAGGATAGGCGAAAAACTTTCGCTGAGGGTCATCGAGGTAGATCGAGAAAAAGAGCGGCTGGTACTTTCGGAACGTTTATCAGCCTCAGAGGGACGGTCAGCAGATGACGTGTGGGACAGAATCTGCGAGGGCGACGTCTGTCGCGGGCGAGTCACTAATTTGTGTTCCTTCGGGGCCTTCATTGACCTGGGCGGCGTGGAGGGGTTGATTCACATCTCGGAAATGTCGTGGGGGCGGGTGGCTCACCCCCGCGACGTTTTGCGAACCGGTGAGGAGGTAGAAGTTTACGTGCTCGGCGTGGACAGAGAGCAGCAGAAGATCGCCCTCAGCCTGAAGCGTTTGCAGCCCAATCCGTGGAACCTGGTGGAGGAACGTTACAAAGTAGGTCAGTTGATCGAAGGCACTATTACTAACGTGGTCAGCTTTGGAGCCTTCGCTCGCATCGAGGAAGGATTGGAAGGGTTAATCCACATCTCCGAGTTGGCCGAGGGGGACTTTTTGCATCCGCGCAATGTGGTCAAAGAAGGCGACAGAGTTACTGTGCGCATCCTGGACATTGACAGCACTCGTCACCGTCTGCGGTTGAGTCTCAGACAGGCCTGGACGACTAGCGAAGGCGTTAGCGATTCCGATCAGTTATAGAAGAGCAGGACAAATTTGAAGCGACGGAATATCAGCTTGGATCCACGCCAGCGAGAGATTCTGGGCCTTCTCCTGCTGGCGTTTGGAATCCTCACTCTCCTCAGTTTGTTCAACATTACCCCGGGTACAGTCAGCGGTTGGTGGGCGGACTTTTTGTACCATCTTTTTGGTTGGGGAGCCTATCTTGCGGCCCTGGCCCTGGGAGCGGGCGGGGTCATCCTCCTGGCTCATAATCTCCAGCCCAGGAGTATAATAGGTTGGAGGATGGTCCTTGGGCTGGAGTTGGTTTTCCTGGCCGGCTTGGCCCTGGCGCACCTTCTCTCCCCCCACCCCGACCCCCTTCAGTTAGCCCGTGATGGTGGGGGCGGCGGCTATGTAGGCTGGGCTCTGAGCAGCGTCCTGAGCCAGGCTCTTGGCCCGCTGCTGGCCTTTCTGGTCCTCTTGGTCACGGCCGCGGCCGGGTTGATTCTGATTTTTGGTCTTTCCCTCAGCCAGATACAGGGTGGTCTGGCTTCTGCCTGGAAGGCGGGACTGTCCTTTTACCGCCATCTGAGGCCGCCGGCGGTGGCGCAGCCCCAGAAAGCCCGTCCCGCTCCTGCCCCCAAGACTGAGAAGCCCCCGCCTCCTCCTGTGATCACCCGGGCCAGGCGGGCCTCGGGGGGCAAGAAGCGGGGGACTGCCAGGAAGGTGAAACGCGACAGCCGCCTTCCTCCTCTGGATATCCTCGACAGCTTTTCCCCCCAGGCTTTCAGCGACACCGACGCACGCTACAAAGCCCGAGTGATCGAGGAGACTCTGACCAGCTTTGGGGTGCCGGCCAGGGTGGTTGAGATCAAGCAAGGGCCCGTTGTCACTCAGTTTGGCGTGGAGCCCGGTTACATTGAGCGTAGGGACCGTGAGGGGCGTATCAAACGACGCAAAGTGAGAGTCAGCAGGATCCAGGCCCTGGTCAATGACCTGGCTCTGGCCTTGTCGGCCGCCCCCATCCGCATCGAGGCCCCCGTGCCAGGCCAGCCCATCGTGGGCATCGAGGTGCCCAACTCAAAAGTCTCCCTGGTCTCCCTGCGAGAGGTCGTGGAATCACGGGAGTTTCAGCGTCTGAAATCCAGGCTAAAAATCGCTTTGGGCGCAGATGTCTCTGGCCAGCCGATAGTAGCTGACCTGGCTCTCATGCCTCACCTCCTCATCGCCGGGGCCACGGGGTCGGGCAAATCGGTTTGCATCAACTCTATCGTGACCTGCCTCCTGTTTCACAACACACCCGAAACCTTGCGCCTGCTCATGATTGACCCCAAGATGGTCGAGTTGGTGGGGTTCAATGGCATACCCCACCTCCTGGCTCCGGTAGTAGTCGAACTGGATGAAATAGTGTCTTCTCTGACCTGGATCACCCGGCAGATGGATGATCGCTATCGGCTCTTTGCCGAGATAGGAGCGCGCAACATTGACGACTACAACCGCCAGATAGCCCGTCAAGGACAGGAAATCTTGCCCTACATTGTGGTAGTCATTGACGAGCTGGCCGACCTGATGATGGTCTCCCCGGATACTGTTGAGCGTGCTATTTGCCGCATTGCCCAGATGGCCCGGGCCACGGGCATCCACTTGGTCATGGCCACTCAGCGGCCCAGCGTGGATGTGGTCACCGGTCTGATCAAGGCCAATTTCCCGGCGCGCATTAGTTTTGCCGTGACCTCGCAAGTGGACTCGCGGGTGATTTTGGACACAGGTGGAGCGGAGCAACTGCTGGGTCGGGGCGATATGCTTTACATGGCTCCCGATTCCAGCAAGCTGGTCAGATTACAGGGGTGTTTCGTTTCGGACAAAGAGATGGAGAAACTGGTCAAATTCTGGCGGGAGACGACCTGGGTGCGGGCTCCCGCCGAGGGCCCCCGCTACCCCTGGCAGGGCCTGGCAGCCAAAGATGAGCAGGATGAGCTTTTGGAGGAAGCTATCGAGTTGGTGAAGCGTCACAGGCGGGCCTCGGCTTCCTTTTTGCAGCGCCGCCTGCGCATCGGCTATCCGCGGGCGGCCCGTCTCATTGATATAATGGAGGACCAGGGCATCATTGGGCCACCTGAAAGCGGAGGACGTTCGCGAGAGGTATTGATAGGGGATTTCGACGAGCAATCGGACCTGGCGAGTGAGAGGCAAACGGTGTGAAAGCTCCGCTTGGGCTCAGGGCCAGGCGACAGCAATGCCCCTCCCGCAGGGTTCGCCACCTGTGGGAGGGTGAGGTGAGTCGCACCTCAAAGAGGCGATTGAGGTGAGGGCGAAGCCCATTTGCCAATTGTGGGCTGTTGTGCTAAAATAACAGCGGCCCCCAGGAGTGAAGTGTGCCA
This sequence comes from Anaerolineae bacterium, assembly GCA_029933115.1. GTDB lineage: Bacteria > Chloroflexota > Anaerolineae > E26-bin7 > E26-bin7 > E26-bin7. The sequence goes on from JAOZOT010000014.1 coordinate 15,988, forward strand.
TCTTCTTTTTGGCCTTTTTTGCACACGTGTGTAAAGACTTTTATACCCGGATTCGCTGCACGAGTCCGTGGAGAGTGGGTGAGTCATGGGCGCATTTGTCAGAGACATCGCCAAAGTAGCTATGGCTTCTCATTGCAAGGCAGGTTGGAGGTGCGCGGATCGTCGGGGAGGCCGGGATTACGACAACATGATCGTGGAGGTCTGATGTTTGTCACATGGGGACAGAAACGGCCATCTGATGCCCGGTTTGTCCCTATGTGACAGAAGAATCTGCCTGAGGAAGATGAACGCAAACGGGCATCTGGAGAAAGCGCGGGCTCTTAAGGGCACGCTGGAAACTGTGTTCCAAAGCAGCACTGACATAGAAAGAGATGCTCCAGCTATTGTCGAGTTGATTTACGGCATTGCGTTTCACCTCATCGCTTACGGGACAGAGTTGAAATATGGCCAGCACAAAGACACCCACGTTGGACTGCCGAGACTTCTACGGCAGTTAGATGAGGATAGGATTGCGGACATGTTTGATGATTTGGACCGATATCGTGCCGGACGCTGGTACGGCGGTCGTTGGAATGGCCAGGTTGTTGATGATTGTCGTCGGATACTGAGTGAAATCGAAAAGTGGGCAAAGGAATAATACCCGAAAAGCTATACGCCCCGATTATGAAGTTCGTCTCGCGGGCCAACGAGATACCGAACCTGATTTGCGCTATCCTCTTTGGGTCAGTTGTGACGGGGGAGATGAGCAAAAAGAGCGATATAGATATCCTTCTCGTCTTTGATACCGATCACAATCCAGAGGTCGGGGAGGAGAGCAAAACCGCCGTAAAAATTGCCGGACAGATTGCAAAGGAGTATCGGCTTGACCATCCATTTTCCTTCGTTGCGGTGAGTCTCAGAGAGAAAGGCGATACAGATGCTCATTTTCTGTGGCGAGTCTCGCGCGAGGGCATAGTCATCTGGGGACGTCCTGAGCGGTATCTATTCGACGAGGAATTCCTGCAGGTCGCTCCCTGCCTGATCGTCTCCTACTCGATGACTGGCCTACAGCCGAAGGAGAAGAAAGCTATCGAACGATCCCTGTTTGGGTACGAGGTGAGGAAAAGAGTAAATGATAAGCTTTACGTCAGCCGCAGGGAAGGAATCATTGATGGCAAGCAGGGAGTGAAAATCGGCCGGGGCTCGCTCCTGGTCAGCGATAGTGCTCTGGAGAGAGTGATTGAGTTATTCGAGAAATATGGTGTCCGCTATTCGGAGATAAAGGTCTGGAAGTAGGTTTGTCTGTCACGCGACGACAGAGGGGCCTATCCTGGAGCTTTTTATGTCGCTTGAGAGCCTTTCATAATTCGCGGGGGTTCACCCTCCCGCAGGCTGAGGCGGTATCCCCGCCAAGGCTATGCCCGTGAGGTGGCTTTCAGTCTGCTGCCAAAGTGAGTTTCAAGCCTGCGGGAGGGTAGCCGTCCCCTCTGCGGGTGAATTACGAAAGGGCCTCTCGCTTCATGACAAAAAGGATGGCCGGTAGAAAGGGGAATAGCCGGTGGAAAAGAAATCTGTGACGCTGAACATTCCCGAGAGGATATACGATCAAACCCACAGGTTGATAGAGGAAGGGCTCTTCAGGGACTTTGAGGACGTGGTGATGGCCGGGATTCGCTATGTTCTGCTCGAGGCTGCCATGATCGAAACGGAGCTCGAACCTGCGGGGCTCACCGGACTGGAACGGTACATGTTCTATCTTTACAAAGCTCCGTATGGAAATCGCGGAGGCCGGCGGGCTGTTCCCGGGTAAGACGAAAGAAGAGGTCATCGAGATTCTCAGAAGGACCAGAGAGCAAATTTATGGAGAGAAGTATGCGGCTCATTTTACAGCGTGTCTGAAAAATGCTCGTAGTGGCGACTTGAGTCGCTAATGATTGGTGCTCTGCGGCTAAAAACGACTGAAGTCGTTACTACGAGCGCCGCCCCCTGAATTTTCAGATACGCTCTTAGACGCCAATGAGTATGCCTGACAGGAAATGGAGGTTAAAAATGAAAGGTCTAGTGCTAAGTGCCAAATGGGAGCCCCGTGAGGGGTACGAACTCTCAGAGTTCGAGAAGACGACGGGTAAGGCCATCACCGGCAACGCCATCTGGCGTCACCCGAAGCTCGAGGTTCAGGAAGTGGAGAAACCTACCATCAAGCCAGACCAGGTGCTCATCCAGGTCAAAGCCTGCGGGGTCTGCGGCTCGGACATGCACTTCTACGAGACTGATGAGCAGGGGTACATCCTTTACCCCGGCCTGACCAAGTTCCCCACCATTCTAGGCCACGAGTTCTCGGGGCAGGTCGTCGAGGTGGGCAGCGAAGTCCAGGACCTTGAGGTCGGCGACATGGTCACCGCCGAGGAGATGATCTGGTGCGGCCACTGCTTCCCCTGCCGCAACGGCTTCCCCAACCACTGCACCAATCTGGAAGAGATCGGCTTCACCATCCCCGGCGCTTTCGCTGAGTACATTGCCATCGGAGCCAAGTATTGCTGGAAGCTCAACGCCCTGATGGACCGCTACGGCGACGAAGACAAGGTTTACGAAGCCGGAGCCCTGGTGGAACCCTCCAGCGTGGCCTACAACACCGTCTTTGAACGGGCCGGAGGCTTCCGGCCGGGGGCCTACGTGGCCGTCTACGGTCTGGGCCCCATCGGTTTGGCGGTCGTGGCCGAGTGCAAGGCCTCGGGTGCAGCCAAGGTCATCGGCTTCGAGCTCTCGGCTCCCCGGCGAGACCTGGCGAAGAAAGTGGGGGCCGACTATGTCTTCGACCCACGCGAGGTGACTCCCCACGAGGTGGTGATGGACCTCACCGAAGGCCAGGGAGCCGACCTGCACGTGGAGGCCGCCGGTGCCCCACAGGTGACAGTGCTCGAGATGGAAAAGTCGCTGGCCATCAATGGCAAGATCGCCCAGGTGGGCCGGGCTGCCACGCGGGTGCCCATGTACCTGGAGACCTTGCAGGTGCGGCGCGGCCAGGTCTTCGGCGCGCAGGGCCACTCCGGCCACGCCATCTTCCCCAGCGTCATCCGCATGATGGCCTCCGGGCTCATTGACATGACCCAGATCATCACCGCCCGCTACAGCCTGGATGAGGTGGTGGACGCCATCGCCAAATCGGTGACCAGGGAGGATGGGAAGATCATGGTCAAGCCGTAGGGAAAGGAGGCCGGCGGAAGTGTCCACAAAAGTCAATGTAGGTATCATCGGCGCGGGCCGAATAGGGAAATTGCACGCGGAAAACCTGGCTTACCGGATTCCCGAGGCTAACGTCATTGCCATAGCAGATATTAACCTGGAGGCTGCCCAGAAATGCGCGGCCGACTTTCAGATTCCCTCGGCCGTTCAAGACCACGTGGAAATCATGAAAAATCCGGACATCGAAGCTGTCATCATCTGCTCCAGTACGGATACCCATGCGTGGATGATTGAAGAAGCGGCCGCCGCCGGAAAACACATCTTCTGCGAGAAGCCTATTGATTTTGACTTGGCCAGGATTGACAGTGCTCTCGAGGCTGTGGACAAGGCGGGAGTCAAGCTACAGATAGGGTTCAACCGGCGCTTTGACCCGAGCTTTAAGCGCGTCCGGGAGATGGTGGCCGCGGGCAAAATCGGCACACCGCATATCCTGCGCATCACCAGCCGTGACCCGGAGCCCCCTCCCATCGAATACATCAAGGTCTCCGGCGGCATCTTCCTGGATATGACCATCCATGATTTTGACATGGCCCGCTATCTCATCGGCGACGAAGTCGGCGAAATCTACGCTGCCGGTGGGGTCATGGTAGATCCTGCCATCGGCCAGGCCGGCGACATTGACACCGCTGTCATCGTGCTGCGTTTCGAGAACGGCACTATCGGCACCATTGACAACAGCCGAAGAGCCGTGTACGGCTACGACCAACGGGTTGAGGTCTTTGGTTCCGAGGGTATGGTGGCTGTCTCCAACAACACACCCGATACAGCGGTCTACAGCGACGCAGAAGGTGTCCACTCTTCGCTGCCTCTGTTCTTCTTTGTGGAGCGTTACACCGAGGCTTACGTCGCGGAGATGCGGGAGTTCATCGAGTGTGTTCAGCAGGATAAAACCCCTTCTGTGACGGGCACAGATGGCCGCATCCCGGTGGTGATGGGATATGCAGCCATGAGATCCTACGAGGAAAACCGTCCGGTCAAGCTGAGTGAGATTGAGTGACATCGGACCATGATTGCCGCTTTCTTTGACTTGGACGGTACTCTGTACACCGGCCACATCTGGAAGGCTATCACCCGGCATCACTGGATTCACCGCAAAAAGTTGCCTTTTCTGCTGGCTTTTCTGACCACTCACCTGGGCCCCTGGCCACTGGTCAAAGCGGGGCTGTTGGACCGGGAGAGTTACTTCAGAAGATGGGGAGAAAATATGGCCGGCATGGTAGGCGGGTTCTCCCGTCTGGAGGCTCAAAGGCTCTTTCTGTGGATCTGGGACCACGACGTGGCTCACTCTCTGTACTCCGAGGCGATGTCCACCTTACGCTGGCATCAGGAGCAGGGACATCTGGTGATTCTGGTGTCAGGGACCTTTCAGGAGTTGCTGGAGCTCATCGCGCAGAGGCTGGGAATTCCCCACGCGGTGGGCACCCCCCTGGAAGTCCGCGGGGAACGCTACACGGGCCGGATTGTGCCCCCTTTCTGCTTCGGCCCCTACAAAGTGCAGAGGACGAAAGAGTTCCTGGAAGCCGCCGGTTGGGAGGTTGATTTCGCTTCCAGCTTTGCCTACGCGGATACCGCCTATGACGTGCCCCTTTTGGAATCAGTGGGCAATCCTGTGGCTGTCCGCCCTGACGAGGGACTCCTGGCCCACGCCCGGCAGAGGGGATGGACCGTGATGGGCACGCCCAAAGGCCATTGAGCACTCTCGGTCCATAAGGCTCGACCTTCCATCCGCCGAGTCTTGATTTTTAGCCCATCTCATAGTAAAATTGCAAGTGCAGGTTAAGGAGGCAAAAAAGCGGTGGAGCCACTGGTCCGGATGAAAAAAATATCCAAAAGCTTCGGCCCGGTGCAAGCCCTTCGCCAGGTAGATTTGACCTTGCATCAGCGTGAAGTCTTGGGGCTGGTGGGCGACAACGGCGCCGGCAAGTCAACTCTGATGAAGGTCCTAACAGGTGTCTACCGGCCGGACGAGGGTGAGATTTATCTCAATGGCCAGCGGGTGCGCTTTAACAGTCCCTATGACTCGCGTAATGCCGGCATCGAGATGGTCTATCAGGACCTGGCCCTGGCCGGCAATCTGCACGTTGCGGGCAATATCTTCCTGGGTCGTGAGCTGACCAAGAAATATCTGGGAGGGCTGATCAAGTTCTTAGATCACAAAGGTATGGCCCAGGAAGCAGCCCGACTGCTGGAACGCCTCAGGGTCGAAATCCAGTCGGTGGATCTCAAGGTGGAGACCCTCTCTGGCGGCCAACGTCAGGCAGTGGCCGTTGGTCGTTCCATGGGCTTCAACGCCAGGGTGGTCATCATGGACGAGCCCACGGCCGCCCTGGCCGTCACAGAGGTGGCCAAGGTCCTGGACCTGATCAGGAACCTCAAGGAGCACGATGTCTCGGTGATTCTGATCAGCCATCGTATGCAAGACATCTTCGAGGTCAGCGATCGCATCATGGTCTTGCGCCAGGGGCGCAAAGTAGGCGACCTGGTGCGCTCGCAGACGACGATGGACGAGGTGGTAGCCCTGATCACCGGCGCTCAAGGGGAAGCCTTGCAAACCGTCACGGAGGTGGCCTGATGTCAACCATGGCTCGTACAGTAAAAACGCGCCGCTTTTCCGTGGGGGCAGTGCTGGACCGCTTTGGCATCGCTCTGGCCCTGCTCCTTTTGATGGCCATCCTCACCATCCTCTCGCCGGAGTACTTCCTGACCCGCGAGAATCTGACCAATGTGGCGGCGCGCATAGCCTTCATTGCCTTGCTATCCCTGGGAGAGTTCCTGGTCATTTTGACAGCAGGCATTGACCTCTCGGTGGGAGCCGTGATGGGGCTTTCGCTGATTGTGCTGGCCTGGTCCAGCCATCATTTGTATGAGTGGTACGCCGGCTGGTATTACGCGGGCGCCGGTATGGCTGCCAGCCTGCCTCCGCCTGAAGGCCCTGTCGTCCTCACCACCATCAGCGTGTTGGCTATTGCTGCTACCCTGGGCGTTGGTGTCCTGTGTGGCCTGCTCAACGGTTGGGGTTTCACCAAACTGCGCCTGCCCCACCCCTTCATCATGACCTTGGGTATGCTGAACATCGCCCGGGGCGCGGCCTTTCTCATCAGCGGCGGCTCCCCCATCACCGGCCTGCCCAAGGCCATCCGGGTGTTTGGGGCTGGCAATATCCGCCTTTTCCAGTTCGCAGACGGGGAATGGTTCAAAATCCCTGTCTCGTTTGTGGTTATCCTTGTTTTCTACTTTGTCTTCTGGGTCTTTTTGACCCAGACCAAGACTGGACGCCACATCTACGCCGTGGGAGGCAGTCCCCAGGCAGCCCTTTACGCCGGGGTTGATGTGGACCGCGTTCTGAACAAGGTCTACATGTTGGCCGGCCTGCTGGCCGGCGTGGCCGGCGTCATGTACGCCGGTCGCATCAACTCTGGCACCCCCAAGGCTGCTCGTGGCGGCGATGAACTCGACGCTATCGCCGCAGTCATCATCGGAGGGGCCAGCTTCTTTGGCGGGCGGGGCACGGTGATGGGCACCTTCATCGGCGTTTTGATCCTGGCTTTCATCCGCAATGGCCTCAACTTGCTGAACGTGTCCGTCTTCTGGCAGGAAGTAGCTATTGGCGTTATCATTATCACCGCGGCCTTTGTTGACGTGATCCGTCTCCGCACCGGCCAGCGAGAATAATCACCTTGTCCAACCTGCTTTGAAGCCGGACACTAGCGTTTTGTCCGTAGTGACGGCTTTGGCCGTTCAAGATAAGGAGAGTACCGAGCAGTGAGATACGTACTGTGGTTAGTCATCATCGGCCTCCTGTTTGGAGCCTCTGCCTGCGACATCGAGGTTCTCGGCGGCGAGTTCGTGACTCCTACACCGGCTGTCACCGCAGGACCGACCCCTACCCCTCTCATCTTCGGTCGGCCAGGGACGCAGCCTACGGCTACGCCACGCCCTCCTACCCCCACGCTGACTCCTACTCCCACTCCCATCCCCGGGGTAGAGGCGACGCCTACCAAAGAGCCGGCAATACCAGAGCAGATGGTCACTGTCCCGGCGGGTCCCTTTCTCATGGGCTCCGACAGCGGGGAGCCAGACGAGCAACCTCCCCACGAAGTGGATTTGCCGGCCTTTGAGATTGACCGGTTCGAGGTGACCAACGCCGATTTCGCCCAGTTCGTGGAGGCAACGGGCTACCAGACAGACGCCGAAAAGGAGGGGCTCTCCCGGATTTGGCGGGATGCTGCTGAGGGCAAAGATGACCACCCGGTGGTCTATGTCAGTTGGAACGATGCCCAGGCCTTTTGTCGGTGGCTGGGCAAGCGGCTGCCCACCGAGGCCGAGTGGGAGAAAGCGGCGCGGGGCACTGATGGACGTCTCTATCCGTGGGGCAACGATTACGACCCCGGCAAGCTCAACGGTAAGGACAGCGGCATCCGAGGAACCGCTCCTGTGGGCAGTTTCCCTGAAGGCGTCAGCCCCTACGAAATCTTTGACATGGCCGGCAACGTCTGGGAGTGGACAGCCGACTGGTACGAGCCTTATCCCGGTTGCACCTTCCGGTCGGATTACTTTGGGCAGAAATACCGAGTGCTGCGCGGCGGAGGCTGGTTTGAAACGGCCGAGTGGGTACGCACTACCGTTCGCAATGCCAACAGCGAGACCGCAGCCAACGATGATCTCGGTTTCCGCTGCGCGCGCTAACCAGCGGCCGATAGCAGACGGCCTGCTTCGTTCGATAGCCATCAGCCATTAGCTATCAGCCATCAGCCAAGAGAAAGGAGGGATGTCTATCGAGGAAAGAAGGTGGACAACGCGCAACCTTTAACTGATCCACAACTATGAATCCCAAAGGAGGAGGAAGTAAAATGAGAAAGCTGTTTGTTCTAACCATGATTGTGGCTATGCTGGCCGTCTTTGTGCCGGTGGCTTTCGCCGCCCCGCCAGCGGAGGGCCAAGATTACATCATCTCCAAGGGCGACTGGCTGTCCAAGATAGCGGAAAAGTATCTGGATGACCCGATGGCTTATCCGGCTATCGCCCTGGCCACCAACGAGAAGCACGATGCGGACCCCAGCTACGCTTTCATCAGCAACGTGGACCTCATCGAGCCTGGGTGGAAGCTCTATGTGCCCAGCAAGGACGAGGCCAAGACCCTGCTGGAGACCAAGTACAAGATCGCGGTCATCACCAAGGACATCGCGGCCAACAACCCCTTCTGGGCAGCCGTGTGGAAGGGCGCTGAGGAGACAGCCGCCAAGTGGCAGGTGATTGAGCTGACCCTTGACGCTCCCACCTCAGAGGCGGACGTTGACGTCCAGATTGCCAAGGTTGAGGATGCTATCACCAAGGGGAATGAAGCCCTGGTAGTGGCTCCCACCGACGCTTCGGCTCTCAACCCGGCTTTCGACAAGGCCAAGGCGGCCGGTGCCCCGGTGCTGATCATTGACAGCGACACCACCTGGCCCGACAAGCTGACCTTCATCGGCACGGACAACAAGGCTGGTGGCCGGCTGGCCGGCGAGTACCTCTGCTCCGAGTTGGGCAGCGGGGCCAAGGTAGCCATCATCACCGGCCACATGACAGCCCAGAGCATTGCCGACCGCGTTAACGGCGCAAAAGAATCCTTTGCTGCCTGCGGCGCGACGATAGTGGCCGAGTTGAATGGTCAGCACACCGTCGAGGGTGGCCGCTCGGTGATGGAGGACATCATCACCTCCAACCCCGACGTGCAGGGTGTCTTCTGCGCCAACGACAACATGGCTTTGGGTGCCGTCGAGGCCCTCAAGGCGGCCGGCAAGCTGGAGGGTGTCAAGGTAGTTGGCTTTGACGCCAATCCAGATGCAGCGGCTTCTATCCTGGCCGGTGAGATGTCGGCCAGCATCGCTCAGAGCCCTTACAACATGGGTGCGTTCGGCCTGGTCTACGGCCTCAACGCTATCCGGGGGCTCTCGGTCCCGTCGCGCATTGACACCGGCACCACCCTGGTCACCGCCGAGAACGCGGAGGCCTACAAATAGACTTTTCTGTTCCGATGGCCCGGATTACCCTGTCCGGGCCGTCGGCTTCTTTAGCCCAAACACCGAGGCGGGTCAGCGGGCACTTTGACCCGCCTCGTTTTGCCTTCGGGCTTGCGCTGCGCGGCTTGGGGAGCTTGCTACCCCTCAAGCTCAGTAACACTTTAGTTTTGTGAGCCACTGTCTACGAGAGCAGTCACCGCCTCCCGCCCGGCGATAAATCGCCGGGCTGAGCAGGGGAAGGGCGCTGAAGGTGCCCTAAGAGCGTGTCTGAAAATTCAGGGGGCGGCGCTCGTAGTAACGACTTCAGGTA
>JAOZOT010000152.1 GCA_029933115.1 Anaerolineae bacterium
CCATGCGCTCGGCCACCTCACGGGCCGCCTGCAGCCCCACGTCGTAAAAGCAGCCGATGACCGCAGCGTCGAACCCCTGGCTTTCGGCCTCCTTGATGAGATGCAGGATGTCCACCAGGACCAGGGCCTCGTAGTAGCGGTACTCCAGGTGCTCCGGGCCACGAGGCAGAGCAACCATGGTCAACTCTGTCCCCTCCTGCTTCTGCTCGGCCAGGAACTGGAACCCCTCTTCTATCTCGACCCCCACCGGCCCTACGGGATGAATGTACAGAATCTTCTGCCTCACGACCCCCTCCTCTGGCGTCCATCGTTTTTAACCGCCAAGTTAACCCAAAGAGCTTGGTGTCCTCTGCGCCTTTGTGGTAACTACGGCTGACCATAAAGGTGGCAGCGAACCGTATGCCCCTCCTCGACCTCGACCATGACCGGGTCTACCTCGGAACAGATGTCCATCTTCTTGGGACAACGAAGGTGGAAGCTACAACCGCTGGGGATGTTGACCGGGCTTGGTATCTCGCCGGTGGAGATGATCTTTTTGGGCTTGAGCTTTTCCTCCTCCTCTGAGACAACCGGGATGGCAGAGAGGAGCATCTGTGTATAGGGATGGTACGGGTTACGGAAGAATTCAGCCGCCTCGGCCACCTCGCAGATCTTGCCCAGGTACATGATGGCTACCCGCGAGGCGACGTTGCGCATCAGGCTCAGATCGTGGGTGATAAACAAATATGAGAGATGAAACTCGTCCTGCAACCGTATCAGGAGGTTGATGATCTTGGCCTGGATGGACACATCCAGGGCAGAGGTCGGCTCGTCGAGGATGATGAAGGAAGGCTCGGTGGCCAGGGCCCGGGCGATAGCTACCATCTGTTTCTCGCCCCCGCCCAACATCTGGGGGTACTTGTGCATATAATCCGGCGGCAACTCTACCATCTCCAGCAACCGGACGATCTCCTCCAGTCGGTTGTCACCTGGACGGTGAATCCGAAGCGGCAACTCCAAGATCTGCCTGATATTTCGCCTCGGATTCAGAGAGGAACCTGGATCCTGGAAGACAATCTGAATCTCTTTCTTGAGAGCCAGGGGCCGCGTCCTGTTGCCCTCGAACAGGTTCTGCCCTCGGAAGCTGATGTTGCCTGCAGTTGGCCGGTACATACCGATGGTCGTATAAGCGACGGTACTCTTGCCAGAGCCCGATTCCCCAACCAGGCCAAAGGTCTCTCCCTCTTTCACGGTGAAAGAGACGCCGTCTACTGCTTTGACAGTGATCGGCTTCCGTTTCAAGATACCACTGTGCCCAATGACAAAGTACTTTTTCAGATTGGTGACAGTCAGAATGTCAGTGGTCATGGCGTATGCGTTCCCCTTCGTTCAAATGTCTCTGAACCGGGCAGGCCGAAACCAATCACCACCAAGACACAAGCTAAAAGAAAGAATTTCGTGTCTTTGTGGCTGATTTCCTCGCCTTAAAACCGCCAAGGCGCAAAGAGGAGGCATAAAAAGCCCGGCGTCCTTCGCGTCTTCACAGTGAAGGTGCTACCCACCGTCACGGTAGAGGAAACAAGCGACCTCGTGGTTGTCGCTGAGCCTGTAGAAAGGAGGTTTCTCTTGCCGGCAGATATCCATAGCATGGTCACAGCGAGGATGGAAACGGCAACCAGGGGGCGGGTCGAGGTAATCGGGAATGCGGCCTCGAATCCCGCCGGCGATGCCGCCACCCGTCAGCCTGGGAACAGCGTCCATCAGCCCACGAGTGTAGGGATGCATCGGCCGGGCGAAAAGCTCTCTGGTGTCGGCCGCCTCTACCATGTTACCGGCGTACATGACGTAGACCCGGTCGGTCGTCTCCCGCACCACCCCCAGAGTGTGGGTGATGAGGATGACCGAGACGTTCTTTTCCTCCACTAACCGGTGCAGCAGCCGCAGGATCTGGTCCTGGATGGTGACATCCAGAGAGGTGCCCGGCTCATCAGCGATGAGCAGCTCCCGACTGGCGACCAAGGCCATAGCGATGCAGACTCGCTGCCGCATCCCGCCGCTGAGCTGGATGGGATAGCTATCCAACATCCGTTCCGGGTCGGGCAGAGCCACCTCCCTCAGCGGGATGATGGCCCGCTCCCGGATTTCCCTTCTGGACAGCTTTTTGCCTTCCAACGAATACTTGACCACGGCTTCCAATTGCTGGCCGATGGTAAAGACCGGGTTGAGGGCGGCTGTTGGGTCCTGGAAGATCATGGAGATTCCTTCACTCCGCACCCGCCGCAGGTCAGCTTCCCCCATCTTGAGAATATCCTGCCCTTTGAAATAAATCTCCCCACCGGGGATCCGGGCCGGAGGCATAGGCAGGATGCGCAGGATGGCCTTCATCGTCGTCGTCTTGCCGCAACCGGTCTCGCCGACGAGGCCGACCTTCTCCCCGCTGCGCACGGTAAAGTTCACCCCGTCCAGGACTTTTAGCGTGCCCCCGTAGACATCGAAATGAACGTACAGGTCTTTGATCTCCAGCAGTAAGGGAGTGCCTGCACTGAGCCCGGCGCTGTCCTGAGCTTGAAGGGTCGCAGTGTTCATCTCAGACCTCCTCAGCGGCGAACATATCGCGCAGGCCATCACCCAACAGGTTGAAGCCAAGGACGACAACCACGATGGCCAGAGCCGGAAAGACTGAAATCCACCACTGGTCTGGCAGATATTTGGCCCCATCGGCGACCATCGTCCCCAGGCCGGGCTTCGGTGGTTGCACGCCAAGGCCCACAAAGCTGAGCGCCGAGCCGATGAGAATAACCCACCCCATATCGAGGCTCATCTTGGTGAAGATGGGCGAGATGCAATTGGGCAGGATCTCCCTGAAGATGATGTGGGCCTTGCCGGCGCCAATCGCCTCGGCCGAACTGACGAAGAATTCATTCCGCAGGGTAGAAGCCAGCCCGTAGACCAGCCGCGTATACCAGGGCCACCACATCAAGGAGACGGCTAACATGGCGTTGAACAGGTTGGGGGTAAGGACAGAGCAAATGGCCAAAGCCAGAACCAACGGTGGTACTGCCAGGAAAATATCAGTGAGGCGCATGATGATTGTGTCCAGCCAGGTTCCCTGATTGTAGCCGGCAATCAATCCCAGAGTCACTCCTGGAGGGACGACGAGGGCCAGGACAACCACCCCCATCGTTAACGAGAAGCGGAAGCCGAAGAAAATCCGGCTCAGAATGTCTCGGCCCACCACATCAGTGCCCAACAGATAGCGCCCGCAAGGAGGGCGGCTGGCGTTCGCAAAGTCAACGAAAGCGCCGGCGTGCTCTGGGTACGGGGCAACCAGCGGGGCGAAAACGGCCAGGAAAACGACGAGCAAAACAGTGCACAGCCCGACGATAGACATCGGATTGCGTGAGAACTTGTACCAGCTACGGCCAATATTTTCCATTGTCTTGCTCTTGGGCAGAGTCAGACTATTCGCTTGTGCTGTCACGTTATTCACCTCTTCCTGGAGCCAATCGGATTCTGGGGTCAAGCTGGGCAACGACAATGTCCACCAGGATATTGACCACAATAAAGACGACGCCAAGGATCAGGATGACGGCGGCAATGGCGTTCAAGTCTTTGCGCAGCATGGCGTTAATCCCGTAGCGAGATATCCCAGGCCAGTTAAAGATCAACTCGACCAGGAAAGCGTTGCTCAGCGTAGCAGCAAAGTCAAGACCGAGGATCGAGACAGTCGGGATCAGAGAAGGCTTGAGCAAAAATTTACGCATGATTACCTTCTCCGGGATGCCAAGGGAGCGTTCGGAGGCGATGTAGTCTTTGGTCAGATTATCGGACATGGTTGAACGGGTGATGCGGGCCTCCTGAGCCATCCCTCCCATAGCCAGCGCGAGAGCGGGCAGGATAAGATGCCACAAAGCATCGAGGAGTGTGGCAAAGTCGCCGGCCAGCAAGGCATCAACGGTGATGAGCCCTGTGACAACCGGCGGGCGGGAAAGCCCCGCGCTGATCCGCCCCATCGTCGGCATCCAATTCAGAGTCATGCCAAAAAGAAGCAAAAAAAGAATAGCAAAAACGAAGGCAGGAGTGACCACCCCCAGATAGGAAATGACACGGACAAAATTATCAATCCACTTGTCCTTATGCCGGGCAGAAACCGTCCCCAGGAAAATCCCCGCTCCTCCCATGATTACGCCGGCGAAAAGGGCCAACTCAAACGTCGCCGGGAAGAACTCTTTGATGTCGTCGGCCACCTGGCGCCTCGTCACCAGAGAGATGCCGAAATCGCCGTGGAGAGCATCGCGCAGCCAGTAATAGTACTGGACGTAGAGCGGCTCATTGAGGTGCATCTGTTCGCGCAGATTATCTACCACCCACTGAGGCGCCCTGGCCCCCACGGCCATCCGCGCCGGGTCGCCTGGCATGACCCGGGAGATGACAAAGATGACGATGGAAAGCCCAAAGAGGACAAAAACAGAGTGAATTATGCGACGGGTAATGAAGGTGATGAGCTTCATAAGCTTTGCTACCCCCTAACGGAATTACCCCCGACAGAGCGAACAGGCAAAAAGCCCTCATGCCAACCCAAGTCAGTCGAAGCCCTCGAGGAGTCTATTCGGCCCCCCGAGGGCTCGACTTCTAGCTAGAGCAACGTTCGGAACTGAGAGGCGCCCGTTTAAGCGATCTCAGCCCCTTAGTGAGGCAAAATTTGGATGACAGGCGCATACATATTGTAGCCCATCACCGGGATGACCTCCCCCTTGGCCGCAGGCCAGTCCACGTAAGCCGACTGGTAAGCATGTTTCTGCACCTGGTCGTACAGGAAGAGAGACGGGCAAAGGTTCACGATGTAATCCTGCAACTCCCTGTACTTGGCATACCTCTCATCCTGATTCACCGTGGCCAGGGCATCGTCAATCTTGGCATCCAGGTCAGGATCCAGCAGCCACTCGTTCTGCGACCAGGTGGCAGCAGCGTCGGAGTGATAGCGCACCTTCAGCAGAGACCCTGCTTCGGGGAAGTCGGCCGAGACATAGATGCTCACGATGTGAGGGCTTTGCTCCTGGCTAGCCATCTCCTCGACCACTGACATCCACGGTGTACCGACGATATCCACTTTGATGCCGATCTCAGCCATGTTGGCCTGGAAGAGCAAAGCAAATTTCTCCTCGGCCGGCACCTCGGTGATCCAGTGGTATTCCACCGGGTACTCGTCAAGCTTGTCGGCGTATGGCGACTGAGCCAGCTCTGCCTTTGCTTTCTCCAGGTCACGCTGGAAGACAAATACGTCTGGGTTGTGACCAGCAGTGATGGCCGGGACCGGCCCGCGTGACTGCTTCGTCCCAGGCCACTCCAAGGCCACAGCGGCATCGTAGTCGAAGGCGTAGGCCATAGCCCGCCGGAAGTGAATGTCGTCCGTCGGGGGCTTCTTGGTGTGGATCATCAGGTAGAACTCGGTGAGGACGGGGAAGGCAGCCACGTCAACCCCTTCCATCGCGTCGAGTGCCTCCAGGGCCTCAATGGTCTGCCACTGGTCGGTGATCTCCAGCTCCTGCCGAGACATCAGCGTCCGCACGGTAGCCGTCTCGGTGGTGGCGATGAAACGAACCTCGTCGGGGGCGTTCGGGGCGAACGTTCCGAACCAATCTGGGTTCTTCTCCATCAGGAGATACTCTTCCAGCGGAAACTCCTTGACCTTGTAGGGCCCAGAGCCGGCGTCGTGAGTCAGGAGGTACTCCTTGCCATAGTCACCCTTGTCGCCGTAAGGCCCGGGGGTGACGACGTTGGCCATCACCTCTTCCTCATCGAGGACGTAGAGACGGATCAGGCTGATGAGGAAGAGACCGCTCGGCTTGGTGAGCTTGAACTGGACGGTGTAGTCGTCGAGCGCGGTGGCGCTTTCGACGGTGCCCAGGAACACGTAGGCCAGTCCCTCACCGATCTCCAGCAGCCGGTTCATGCTGAAGGCTACATCGCTAGCCGTCAACTCGCTCCCGTTATGGAACTTGACCCCCTTCTTGAGGTGGAAGGTCCAAGTAAGACCATCGTCTGAGACCTCCCAACTTTCCGCCAGGTGAGGATCCACCCCGCCCTTGGTGTTGGGGAAAACGAGGGTGTCATACAGATTGCACAGAGCCGATGTGCTGGAGAAGTCAGACCCAACGGCCGGATCAATGTATGTAGGCCAGGCAAAGGTGATGTTGAGAGCTCGTTTGCCGGCTGCTGGTGCGGGCGGCAAGGCGGCCAGCAGACTTTCGGCTTCTTCCTTGGTGGGAATCCAGAGCTTCCAGCCCGGCTGGATGAGGGATGCGTCTGTAATCTCGGCAAAGCTAGAATCCTCAGCGTGCTTGGCATTGGTGGCTTGCACAATAGCCATGAAAGCCGCACCAGAACCCAGGTACTTTTCAGCAATCAGCCAGAGACTGTCGTCCTTCTGAACAGTGTAGCTCTGTCCCTGGTTCGACGGGGCAGCTCCGGCCGCAGCCGGCAGCATCATAACCACGATGGCCAGCACAGTGACGATGATGGTCCACCTTCTGACTTTCATCGTTCCTCCTCCTTCCAAAAAAATTAACCGGTGTGCTTTCCCGACCTTCCCATGCGTATGAACTCCGGTCCATCACCTCCTTTCTCCAAATTAGGAGGTTTTCTGGACGGCGGCTTTACCGCCGCCCGGAAAACTAGATGTTTCCTCACAGCCCTCCCCTCCAAGCTCAGCCTCTGAGATGGGGGGCGAAACTGCCCATACAACGATACACTCCTCGTCTCCTTCATTGCGCCAGGAATGAGGCTGAAGCGTCTGATAATGAATACTATCGCCAGCCTTCAACACAAAAGTCTCTTCGCCTACAGTGACCGTCAGTTGGCCTTTGAGAACGAAGCCACACTTTTCCCCCGGGTAAGTGGAAGACCATTCTCGAGAGGTGCCCGGCTGACACACTATGCGATATGGTTGTATCTTCTTGTCCGATGGATTCGCCGACAAAAGCTCCACGACAGTATCCATCGTATCTTTGAGCTTTCTACCCTGATTCGCTCTGACAACACAGGGAGAGGAGGCATCGTCCTCAAAGAAATATCTTACTTCTACATCCAGAGCCCTGGCAATGGCCGCCAGTTTGGACAGGGAAGGCATAGCTACGCCCCGCTCAATCTGAGACAAATAACTGGCCGACAAATCAACTTTGTGACCCAGTTGAGCCAGGGTAAGCCCTCGCTCATTACGCAGAGCTCTGAGACGTTCACCAAAGTTCTGCACAGCTTTTCCTCTGACCAGCAAACAACCCCCAACGCTCAGTGCGCGTCTAAAAATCCAGGGACGGCACTCGGTAAGTCACTCCGTCGCAGGCTCTCCCCTGAATCGCATCAATCATTGGAAGACAGGCGGAGTAAGCACACAAAAGGCTATCATTGGGCCATCGCCCGGATTCTCTATGCGATGTTGAATCGTAGATTTATAGTGCGCACAATCACCCGGCTTCAGATCATAGATTGCGTCACCAACCCACAGGCGCAGGGTCCCCTCCAACACATAATAAAGCTCTTCACCGGGATGAGAACGGAACTCGTCGGATGGCAAAGCCCCCTCCGCAGCGGGGTCAAGCCGCACCAGCAAAGATTCGAGCTTTCTATCGGGTAAGCCGGCTGACAGGAGCGAATAAGCGATGGAAGAGCCTTCGAAACGAAACACCTCGCGTTCGTCGGCTCGGACGACTTTGGCGCCACGAGTTAGCCGGGGAAAAAAGTGGCTCACTTCGACGCCAAGAGCATGAGCGATGGCATAAAGCATAGTGATGGAGGGCACGGCTTGGTTTCTCTCTACCTGAGAGAGAAAACCGGGGGTACAACCAGCTCGCTCGGCCGCTTCTTCCAGAGTGAGTTGGTTATCCAATCGCAACTGGCGGATTTTCTGGCCCATGATGCGAATTGTAGTCTCCATATAAAAATTATACCATATATTCATCTCCCTGTCAAGGACCTTTTGATTTT
>JAOZOT010000153.1 GCA_029933115.1 Anaerolineae bacterium
CTGTGCAGAATGTGGTAACACACCACACCCAGACAGACGTGGACGTTCAGCGACCTCCCCCGGCCATACATGGGCACGAAGACAGCCGCATCACACAGGGCCAGGGTTTGGCGAGTAACTCCGTGGTCCTCGTGCCCCACTACCAGGCAAACCTTGGTTGGATAATCGAAGGCGTAGTAGGGGACAGATTGGTCGGTGATCTCCAGGGCGCAGATGGTATACCCATCCTCCTTCAGAGAGATTATCACCTCTTGTGGACTTTTGGCGTAGCGCCACGTCACCTGCCGCTCTTTGCCCCGCGCCACCTTGCTGATGGTTGGGTGAGGCGGGGTGGGGGTGATGCCGGTCAGGATGACCTCCTCGACGTTGCAGGCGTCGGCTAGGCGAAAGATAGAGCCCACGTTGACCGGATATTCCACGCTCTGGAGCAGAAAGACGATTTCTCTCTCCGGCGGATGGGCCTTGCGGTATTGGCGGAGAAAACGTTTCAAATCAGTACCACGTAGTTGTCTCATTGGCGGATGGCCGATGGCGGATGAGGGAGCTTTAACCCTGCCCCACCTGCCAGAGGAAAATGGCGATCATGATCAAGGCGATACACAGTTGTACCACTGTGGAAAGCAACCAGCCTATGAGCCAGCCCCCACCAGACCTGAGCACCCTCCGCCAGTCTCTCACCCGCCACATCTCCACAGCGACGACGCCGACGATGGAGCCCACAATAGCCCCAAGCAGGCTGAAGAAGATGAGCCCCACCAAGCCCAGGACCATGCCCCCCAGCAAGGCCCACACAGAAGCCCCGCCGACTTTGGCCCCCAGGCTGCTTACCCAGAGGTCGGCGGTGACGCCTACCACGGCCAAAACGGTCAGCACAGCCAGAGTGATGGGCCCTATGTGCTCAAAGCCCTCAACGAAAGCGTAGAACACGGCAGCCAGATAGACGAGAGCGATGCCCGGCACCAGGGGCAATATCACCCCCGCCAGGCCGATGAACATCAAAACGAGGGCAACGATCAGCCAGGGATCATCCCACATGGACTATCTCCCCTGTTCAGAGGTAACGGAAGGCCTGGGGGCTCCTCGTCTGGTCTTGGCATATTCGGCCGTAAACTCGGCTCCCAAAATAAGGATCACACCTGTGTAGTAGGACCAGGCCAGAAAGGCAATGATGAGAGCCAACGAGCCATAGACCAGATTGTAGCTGGCAAAGTTGGCCAGATACCAGGTGAAGAGGTATTTGGCCAGTTCCCATCCCAAACCGGCCAGAAGCGCCCCGGGCCAGACATCGGACCAGCGGACGGTGGTGTTGGGCAATATCTTGTAGAGCAGGATAAAGATCGAAATGGTGAGAGTCACCGGCAGCAGAGTTGGAAGTATATTGCCGAGAACCCGCCAACCGGTGAGAGACAAGCGCAGCCGCCGAATGACACCGAAAAAAGTGGTTGAAACTATCGAGAGGAGAAGAAGGCCCCCGGCTCCTACGATCATGCCGAAGGCCAAAAGCTTCTGCCGCCAAAAGGGGCGCAACTCGGCCACATCCCAGGCCCTGTTGACAGCCCGGTCCAGCGCGCTGAAGATGCCAGAACTCGACCAAAGTAGACTCAAGACAGCCAGCAGGCTGACCGTCCCTCGTGCGCGCAATATCTGGCCAATGTTGGCTCTGACCAACTCGCCCGAAGCAGGTATATATCGCTCCGCCCAGGCTATCACCTCTTTCTGAGCTGTGGCCGAGGTGAAAAAGAAGCTGGACACGGTAACCATCAACAAGACTACGGGGAAGAAGGAGAAAAGGGCGTAGTAAGCTATGGCAGCGGCCATAGTGGGGCCGTCATCGTCCTGAAATTCTCGCCCTGTAGCCTGCAGGAGGCTCAGCCACCCGCCCAGCTTTCTGTCGGCAGAGAAGTAAATCCGCCTGGCGCGCTTCTTCAGGCCAATCCGTTGGCTCCTCTCCCTACTCACGCAAGATCTCCTCCGCAAAGCTGGTGCCAAAGGGCAGCGGCTCGATGCCCAGCAACTCGGCCACCGTGGCTCCCAGGTCGGCAAAAGTCTCCCTCGTGCCCAGATTCACACCTGGTTTTACCATGCTGCCGTAAGCCAAAAGGGGCACATATTCCCGCGAATGGTCGGTGCTGGGGGTAGTGGGATCGTTGCCGTGATCGGCGGTCAGAAACAAAATGTCCTGAGCCATCATAGCCTCCATGATCTCCGGCAAACGACGGTCGAAATCCTCCAGACCACCGGCGTAGCCCTGGGGATTATTGCGGTGGCCCCACAGCATGTCAAAGTCCACCAAGTTGGTAAAAATGAGCCCCCGCTGACTTTCTCCCATGAAGGCCAAGGTCTGGTCAACACAGGCCATATTGTTGGGGCTGTGGACCGACCGGCTGAGACCGCGGTGGGCAAAGATGTCCTCGATCTTGCCCACCCCCATGACCGGCTGCCCGGCCGCCACCAAACGGTCCAGCAGAGTGGGTTCTGGAGGTGGGAGGGAGAAATCCTTGCGTCGCTCGGTGCGGGTAAAATTCCCCGGCTCTCCGATGAAAGGCCGGGCGATGACTCGCCCCACAGCGTGCTCACCCACCAGCATTTCACGGGCAATCTGACAGATGCGGTACAATTCCTCGACGGGGATGACCTCCTCGTGGGCTGCCACCTGGAAGACGCTATCGGCCGAAGTGTAGACAATAGGATAACCGGTGCGGATATGCTCTTCGCCCAGTTCCTGGATGATGACCGTGCCTGAGCAGGGGTAATTGCCCAGAGTCTTGCGCCCGATGCGCCGCTCGTATTCTTCGATTAACTCCTTGGGGAAACCGTTGGGATAAGTCGGCAGGGGGGTAGGCGAATAGATGCCGGCGATTTCCCAGTGGCCGGTAGTGGTATCTTTGCCTGCGGAAGCCTCGGCCATGCGCCCGTAAGCACCCAATGGCTCAGCACAGGGTGGCACCCCTTCGATAGGGATAATGTTGCCCAAGCCCAACTGTTGCAGGTGAGGCAGCGAGAGACCCCCTACGGCCTTGGCCGTATTGGCCAAGGTGTTGGAGCCCTCGTCGCCATATTCTGCTGCGTCGGGCAACTCCCCCACCCCCATGCTATCCAGGACGATAATGATCACCCGTTTGACTGCGTCCATATTCGTTACGGGGGGCATCATAGCTACAATTATGACTCGACTTTCTCTTCCTGCGACACTCTAGGGGTTGTTCTGCGCCAGCCCGTGTCCTTCCAGTTGTGCTTGCAAGCGTGCCTGGAATGCAGCGTGCTCCGGTGAGGCCAGTCCTTCGCGCAGCACTGCCAGCATCGCCGCCAAATCACCTGCCCAGAGGGCGGACGGTTGCAGCCAGAGCCCTGGGAACGCTTCACTGCGCAACACGCCGTTGGCATCAGGTGTCAGCGTCTCATAGACCCCCTCGCGCAAGATGAACCAGTCCAGACGTTGCTCGTACATCTGCACGACCAAGTATTCCAGAACCCCGCTGCGCGCGTAGACGCGCCGCTTGTCGTGCAAGTCGTATGCGGCGCTGCTGGTGGCGATTTCGACTACTAACTCTGGTGGACCTTCCAGGTAGTCATCTTCTGTGACATGTGAACGGCCCCCAACCTTAGGTTCCAGGCGTAGCAGCGCGTCTGGTTGGACCTCGTTTTCAAAGTCCAGGCGGACGGTTGCATTATCACCCACCAGCACACCGGGGGTAGCGGCGCGATACACTCCTAACCAGGTTATCATATCACTGTGGGGCCGTCCATGCTGCTCAAAGCGAACTGGTGTTGGCATGTAAACCACTCCTTCAATGAGCTCAGCCTTTTTGATCTCCGGGTGAGCCTGATAGCGCCGCTCGAACTCGGCGCGGGACAAGCGATCACCGGCGTGAAGGGGCGGCGTTTCCAGGGATGGCACAGGCTGGGGATGAACTGGCTGTTTGGACCGGCTGATAGTCGGGACGCTCTGAACACTCATCTCAAAACTCTCCACCTGGATGATTTAAAGACATTATACTCTCAGATCAATCAAAAGTCAACAGAGTCCAACGACTTTGCTTTTTGGTTCAGACCATGATAGAATAAGCTATCAGGCACTCGTCCCAACCTCGCTTCATTGCCGTTGCCCACTCGTAACCGACGTCAAGAATATACCTTTCACGCTTTACTCCAGTTTGATAATGCTGCGTCTCTATGCCTTCGGTGGACTGCGAATCGAGCGCGACGGGCATCCCCTTCAACTGCCTACCCACAAGGCCCGCGATCTGCTAGCCTACCTCGTCACCTTCCGCGACCGTTCCCATCCCCGCCCTGTGCTGGCCGGCCTCCTCTGGCCTGACCTGCCCGAGGAGAAGGCTCGCCGCCGCCTATCCGATACCCTCTGGCGCGTTCGCCGCGTCCTGGGTGACTATGTGGCGGCAGACGAAGAGAGTCTCTGGTTCAACACCGACCTGCCCTACTGGCTGGACGTAGAGGAATTCGAGCAGAAGGTGGACGAGTATGCAAATAAACAAGCGGACAGAGCCTTGTCCACCTGCTTGCTCGAACTGCACAAAGCAGTTGACCTGTACGGCGGCCCCTTCCTCGACGGCCTCTACCACGACTGGGGGCTCCTGGAGCGAGAACGGCTGCGAGGGCTATACCTGGAGGCCCTGGGACACCTTTTGGAACTCCACAAGCAGACCGGCGATTACACAGCGGCCTTGGAGGTCGCTCAGCGCCTGGTCGCTGCCGAGCCGCTGCACGAGGCCGCTCACCGCGAGTTGATGCGCCTTTACCACCTGCTGGGCCGGGACGCCGAGGCTATCGCCCAGTACCATCGTTGCCGACAGATCCTGCAGGAAGAACTGGACGTAGCCCCTGCCCCGGAGACCGAGGTGCTCTACCAGATGCTGAGCCGTCGTGCCTCTTCTCCCGGCGCGCCGGATGTGCATCTGCCAACTCCAGCCCACCGTCCCGCCCCTGACTTGGGTGAACCGCCTCTGGTGGGCCGGGACGCCGAACGGGCCGCCCTGCTGGGTCATCTGGAAGCCGCTGCCTCAGGACAGGGAGGCATCGTCCTTCTGGAGGGCGAGGCGGGCATTGGCAAGACCCGCCTGGCCCGCGAACTCGTCGCCGGAGCTCGCTGGCGCAACGTGGGCGCGATTCTGGTCTCCGCCGACGAAGCCGGCACGTCCTCCTCGTATGCCCTGTTGCTGGCCGCCCTGAGGCCCATCTTGACCCCTTTGCGCCTCCGTCAACTGGCCCGTCTGGTGGACCCCATCCACCTACAGGCCGTCGCGCCGCTACTGCCCTCCGTTGTCCAGGTCTTGTCTGATCGTTCGGCCGAGCGCGCCTCGACTGAACTCGATGAAGTCTCACGACGAAGCCTGCCTTCTCTTCCTGAGCTCTCTCCACCTCAGGCCAGCGAGCGCCTGCGCCAAGCTCTCATCGCCCTCATCCTGGGCCTGGCCCGCATTGCCCCCTATCTCTGGGTGCTAGAGGACCTTCAATGGGCTGACGCTGAAACCCTCTCCCTCCTGCCGCTCCTGCTCCCCCACCTGACGGAGAGCCGGGCGCTCTTCCTGCTCACCGGCCGCAGCGCCGAACTGCGAGCCGGTTCTGCCGTTTGGAACACTCTCCAGGCTTTGGATCGGGCTGGCCCTTTCCCGCGCTACACTCTGACCCGCCTGGACACGGATGCCGTCGGCTGCCTGGTGCGCAACCTGTTGGGTGAGGACAACCCCGCTATGACCGAGCACCTGGCGCGGGAGAGTGAGGGCGTGCCCCTCTATCTGGTGGAGACCCTCAAAGTGTGGCGGGACGAGGGCTACCTGTTGCCCACCGAGCAGGGAATCTGGCGCTGGCGAGGGGATGCGCCCGCGACCTTGCCCTCCCATCTGGGCGAGGCTGTCATCAGCCACCGCCTCTCTTGCCTGTCCCCCGCTGCGCAGGAACTTCTGGCTGCCGCCGCCGTCATCGGCACCGAAGTGGACTTTGACTTGCTGTCCCAGGTCTGCACCTCTCCTGAGGTCTCGCCTGAGCAGGCCGCCTCCGATCCCCATCTGCTGGCTGCCACCGACGAACTGCTTCACCTGGGTCTGTTGGTAGAGACGGAGGCCGGCTATCGCTTCAGTCACGAACAGGTGCGTCAGGCTGTCTACCACCAATTGCCCCTCTCGCGGCGCCATCGCCTTCACCGGAGAGTTGCCCAGGCTTTGGAGGACCTCGGTCATGAGCAGTTCGAGTTGCTGGCCCATCACTTTGCCGCCGCTGACGAGCGGCAGCCGGCCATCCACTACCTGACCCGCGCTGCTGAGCGCGCCCGTGAGCTTTTTGCCCATCAGACTGCTTTGGCCTGTTACGACCGTCTGCTGAACTTGTTGCCTCATCCTGAGGACCGCCTGATCCGCTACGAGGTCCTGCGCGACCGGGCCGAGGTGCTGGGGTGGATCGGCGACCGCGAGGCTCAGGGCCGCGACCTGGAGGAGATGCTTCGCCTGGCCCGTGCCCTCTCCGACGATGCCCTCTTGGCCAACGCCCTGCACCTGCGGAGTGAGTGGCACCGCATCCAGGGGCGCTACCGGCCTGCTGAAGAAGACGCCTTGGCAGCGCTCGGAATCTATCGCCAACTGGGAGACGAGCGCGCCCAGGCTGCTTTGCTCGCTCAACTCGGCTGGAACGTCGTCTACACCGTCAACTACCCCCGAGCTTCAGCCTATTTCCAGGAAGCCCTCTCCATCTACCAGACCTTGGGCGACCTCCAAGGTCAAATCCACTGCCTGATTGGGCTGATGAGTGCTGCCGAACTGGACGGCGACTACTCCCTTTCCTTCTCCTACAGCCGGCGGTGTATGGCCCTGGCCAAGGCCACCGGCGACCCTCACCACATCGGCCGCGCCTTCTTCAGCGTGGGGCTGAAATACTATGACCTGGGTGAGATGGAGGCTGCCGAAACTCATCTGCGCCAGGCCCTGCACCTCAACGAAGCCACCGGCGACCGTCGCCGACAGGCAGCCATCCATTTTTACCTGGGCGAGGTAGCCGCCGAACGCGACGACTTTGAGACCGCCCAGACCCACCACGAGGCTGCCTTAAAAATGTTCCGCGAGGTACAGGATGCCTCCTGGGAAGGGGACGCCCTGGCTGCCCTGGGTCGGCTGGCCCTGTTGCGGCGCGATCCGCTGGCTGCCGTTGAGCACCTGAGAGCTGCCTACCGGCGTCGCCGTGAACTGGGCGAACCCGGCTATGCCGTGATAGACCTTTCCTACTTGGCGCTGGCCGAACTGGCCTTGGATGAGGAGAGGGCCTGGCAACACAGCCAGAAAGCTGTGGCCGAACTGGAGGCTGGCCTGACAGGCGTCGAGCACCCCTATCGGCTCTATTACAATCACTTCCGTGTTGCCGCAGCCACCCGCCATTGGGCGGCCGCCCGCACCGCCCTGGAAAAAGCAGCCTGCATTATGGCCGAGTGGGCGGGGCGCATTGACGATCCGGCCCTGCGGGAGAAATTCCGCACCGGCCACCGCGTCCGCCGGGCTATCGCCGAGGCCATCGCCAATCAGCCCCCGCCAGGCCGCCTCCGCGTCCGCCTGGCCCGCGCCGACGCGCCCGCTCACCGCCGCCCCACTCCCGACGAGACCGTCGTCGTCATCTGGACTATGGACGCCGGCGAGGAGGACGCCGCCCTGGCCAAGCGGGAGGGCAAGGTAGCCCTGCGCCGCCATCGCCTCCTGCGTCTCCTCGCCGAAGCAGAGGCAGCGGGCGCTGCGCCTACTGTCGCCGATTTGGCCGGCGCCCTGAACGTCTCTCCCCGCACCGTCCGCGCCGACCTGGCCGCCCTGCGCCGCCAGGGACACGCCGTCCGCACCCGTGGGCACCGCGCCTGAAGTGTCTCTTTGCCTCCACCATCGCTCTCCGTTTCACTTTCTCCGCCGCTTTCCTTTCGACACATTTACGACACCCCTGTGGTAATATCTGCACAAAACGTAATTA
>JAOZOT010000154.1 GCA_029933115.1 Anaerolineae bacterium
CCTGCGGGAGGCTCAAGAGTAGCAATCCCCTATTCATCGGGAAAGGTATTTCTACTCAGGATGTGCTCATTACGCACATCCACGATAAATACATTGGTAGCAATCCCCTATTCATCGGGAAAGGTATTTCTACCTGGGCCACTCCGAACAGGAGGCGGCTTGGCGCGTGAACGTAGCAATCCCCTATTCATCGGGAAAGGTATTTCTACACAGAGGCTTCGCCACGCGCCTGCTGTTCCGGCAGACGGTAGCAATCCCCTATTCATCGGGAAAGGTATTTCTACGCAAACAAAAAATGTACGAATGTCCATTCTGTGGAAAGCTCAACAGGTAGCAATCCCCTATTCATCGGGAAAGGTATTTCTACCTGCTGGAAATCATGGCGGAGCTTCGCATGTGGCCCGTCGATACGTAGCAATCCCCTATTCATCGGGAAAGGTATTTCTACCCCATCTGTCTGCTCCAAATAGGGCGCGACCGCCAATTAGCCACCACTTTTCTCCATATTTGCACCATCTGAACACTCCTATCTAGGGCCAGTGTCACACCAATCACCCATTTTCTCAAAATCCGAGCATCGCTCTATACCTCAAAAACCAGGGGGGGTGCTCGTTTTCTTTCGCCTCCTTACTACTACCTGTGGCACTATCTTGCATATTTCCACTACCGGTAGTAGTCCTCAGCCTCGATTTTCCGAGCACCGCCAGAACACCCCCTACCCCCCTCGATGCTCGGATTTTGCCTATTATTTGACTTTATACCGCCCGTTGCCAAAGACGCAGGCCTTGCCCACGTGCACCAGTTGGCCCAAAACCAGCAAGGGCAGGAAGGGTTCCAGGTCACCCCGGTAGCTGACCTGGCCCACGAAACCGCCCAGGTTCATGCGCTGCCCCTGACGCCTGGAGTAACGCTTCCAATCCACCCATCTGGTGTGGGCTTCTATGGTTTCGATGTCCTGGGCTCGCTCGATGATGCCCCGGTAGTCGGTCTCCCACCGCCGGCCGCAGTGGAAATAGTAGAGGGACGAGACCCGGCGCAGGATGGCCCGCACCAGGACGTGAAAGTCAGGGCACTCCACGTAGCGACCGCCGTGTTTGAGGCGGGTGGGGGTGAGGAAATTGACTTCTACTCCGTCCGCTCGCAGGCTCATGGCTGCCTCGGCCACCGCTGCCCAGTCGGCAATCAATGCCTCACCATCGCCCACCACTTCGGCGCCGTCGTACACCACGGCCTCTGCCCCGCTCAAGGGTTGGCGGGCTGCCACCTCCCGCAACACGTACTTTCCCCGTCCTGTCCCGATACCCAGTTTGCCTAGCTCACCGAACACCACGATAAAGTACGGCAGGTATTCGATGGCCCTGCCGATCAACAACAGGCCAAAATCCAGGCGGTCTCCAGGTTTGTATTCTGTGCGCCGGTCCAGGGGCGGTTCAATGACGAAGGGCAGGGGTACCGCTTCGTTTTTGCGCAGCACCTCGCTGTCGGGTGGCGGCGCGGTCTCAAAGAGATAAGCATAGGCACATTTTTCCCGCAGCAGACACCCTGTACAAGTCCTGATGCCCGGCTGAAAGCACACCGTCCGCTTGAAGACGTGTCCAAACCCACCGCGCAAGGTGCTGCCCTTGTACGGTGGCAGGCGCACAGGCTCACGCGCTTCCAGCGTGAAGCGATAGGCCCCGATCTTTAGCTTGTCTAGCATCCCGGCTATCCTCAGGCGGGCGTCACCTTGATCTCGACCCTGCCGAAGCCTTTCGACTTGTAGCCGCCCAGCAGGGTGACGCTTTGCAGCACCTTCACGATCAGTTCATCAATGATCTTGTCTGCCGTCCACGTCCCGTCCGCTTCCAGCCACACGTCGCCCCCCGTCCGGTCCTGCAGCGGTCGGGGTTCGCCCAGTTTCCAGCCCAGCACGTCGTCTTCTAGCGTGACGTACAGCGTCCCCCGGAAGGTGCTCTCGTGCGGCACCAGTTCATAAGGTCGGTTGGTGCCTTCGGCCACCGTGCCCATGGCCCGGTCCATCCGCGCTGAGTACAACTCACTGGCCGACACTTCCGACATCAGGAAGGGCACCCGCACAAAGCCGACCAGCCCCTGGGCCCCCAGCAAGTAGCACACCGGACACACCTCGTGCTGCTCGTCACCACAGCGGTTCCTGCGACGCACACAGGGATAGTGACAGGCCTGCCCGCGATAGAGCCCCTGCTCCACCAGAGTTGCTTCGTCTTTCGACAGTTTGGTGCCGGCCATGCAAGGCTGCAAGCTGGCTTTGCCCTTGAGCCATTTCCTCTCCCCCCGGTCGTAATACTGATCTATCAGGTATCGCTCCAAAGCGTTGCGGTAAGCCCCTTTCAGAGACGAACCGGGGACCACCACATTGCTGCCTACTACGGCCACCGGGTTATCAGCGCCCATCGGGTCGGGCTTGCCTCCGATGCGGAAAGGCTCCAACGTCTTCATTTCCACCTGGAACTTGCGCTCTTTGATCACAGTGACAACTCCTTTCTTCTCAGCGTATCTAACGTCTTGATAATGTACGCTCCAATAGCCGGTCTATGGCGGATCTTGTCCGAGCGGTCCAACACGGGCAGCACTTCATCCAGCAATGTCTGGGCCTGATGTTGAAGCTCCCGCCGATCCAGCCTGGCCAGCAGAAACACTTTAGCCGCCCCTGGTCCATCCCGGCTGTACACTTCGGCCACGTTGTTCAAGAAATTGGCTTTGAACCGCGTGTCCTGTACCTGTGGGTTGTCCTTTAATTCCCGCAAGATCTCCTCTATCGGATCAGCCATGCGTCCCCTCCTTCAGTAGAACGTCCGGCCCTTCTACCAGGCTCCCTTCGAACAGCGAGAGCACGTATTCGCCGCTGGCCTGCGACAGTGGCCGGAAAAGGTAGCCATACACTGGTTTGATGGCCCGCACAATACCGAAGACATCTGACACATCCAGTGGAATGCGTGTGTTCAAGTGGCCCTGGACCACTTGGGTTTCTACCTCGCCCTGATACTTCAGCGTGCAACGCCCTAACCCCTGTGAGCGCAGCGCTCCCATTGTGATCTCGAACTCTTTTGGCAGCCTTCGCCCGTTGGGCACTATGTAGATCAGCCCGAACACGTCGGTCAGGAACTCTACCGTCAGTGGGATTTTGCTCACCCCCTGGACCTTCGCCCGTGGCGAGTAGGTGAAATACTGGACTACATTGTGGCCCTCACTCTCCACCAGGTATCCCGCTGCGTGCCACTCTCCTCCGAAGTGAGCCCGCAAGGCCCCGCTGATCTGAGAGTAGCGGATCGTCCGGCAGCAAGGGCGAAAAAGCCCCCCTCTGGTCCGCTCTCCCATGCACAAGGCTGGCGATGTCAATTCGTACTTTAGAAAGGTCATCTCAATCTCCCATAATTTTGGCTAAGGTCAGGATGCTTTGATAGCTCAGCCCCAAGGGCAACAGGTCCTCTCGTAAGCTCTTGTAGGTCTGGTGGTCCTTATCCCCCCGGAAGTGCATCTTCAGTCTGGCCAATTGCTCTGAGACTTTTCCGATCTCGGCCAGCGTGTGGAAAGCCCGCTTCTGCCGAAAGTCCGCCTTCAACAGCAGGGGGGCCAGGGCTTCCAGCGAAGCGTTGATCTCCCCTTTGCCCACTACGTTGACGTACACGTCGGCCCGTTCTATTCCTGCCTGCATTAACCGCCAATGCTGGAAGAAGGGGAAACGAGCGTGGGAGCAGCTCACCGCCACCCGAATCGGCGAAGCCGGCCGCCCGGCGAAAGCGGGGAAAAAGGGGGCCGGCATTGTCTTGTGAACCCGGTGGGTGCAGAAGAAGCGCGCATCGTTATCCGTCACGGGATACACCAGGTCCTGGTAGATCTTTAACAGACACAGCGCGTCCTTCAGGCTGCTTACCTTCACACAAAACAAATCGTTGGGCATGGCGCTTCCGGGCAAGGCAAACACTTGCTCCACGTTTCTCTCTCCAAAGTGGGTGACGATGGCTGTGTTCAGCGCTTCCAAGAACGCCTCATAATCTCGCTGAAACTCTGCCACCAGCGACAAGCGTATATCTACTGGCCCCAGTTCTGGATTGATGCTTTGCACGTAAGCGTTGTACAGTTCTTCCAAGGTCTTTACCAGCAGCGGCATATCTAGCGCCACCTTTAGCCAGATCACCCGGCTGCCCGGTTCATCTGTCCACCTGTTTAGCTTTGCCAGCCGGACACCTTGTTGCCGCAGCGCGTAGCACCGTGGTCCCAGCGTTTCTTTCGTGACTCCCTCCTGCAATCGGTCGCCGAGAAAGGCGGCGCAAGGTTCGCATAACAGCTCGGGGTCCGGTGGCCATTCCTCTTCCTGCACAATCACCTGACACTTCACGCACAACTGGCCTGTATCCAGCACGTGTTGTTTGGGCCATTCGACTGTTCCCTCTTCCATCTGGCACACCTCGCAGATGGACGCCCCGAACCGCTGTGGTAAATCAGGGGGATAGAGCGTACCTTGGGGGAATTTGGCTTCAAACTTTGCCTCTATCTTGGCTTCTTGTTCGGCTGTCTTTTCCGCTCTCAACTTTGGGTCGGGAATCCGGGCCAGTCCTTGTACAGCTCGTCGTTTCTTTTCCTCAAATCCCGGTCTGGCCCGAGCCCGCATCACCCCTGGAAGAGGGTTCTCAAAAGTCTCTCTG
Source organism: Anaerolineae bacterium (assembly GCA_029933115.1). Classification (GTDB taxonomy): domain Bacteria; phylum Chloroflexota; class Anaerolineae; order E26-bin7; family E26-bin7; genus E26-bin7. Next base: position 4,665 of record JAOZOT010000154.1, read on the forward strand.
ATTGGCACACGGGCCTCTTCTATGCCTACGTGGAATCCATCCTTCAGCAGAGGGCCTAGCAAGTCCTGAAGCGTTTCCTGATCTTCCGCCGCATCCTCTCCTGGAGGCAGCACGGCCAGAAACTGGGTCGAAGTATAAAACAGCACGTTGTCCTTGGCTGCCAATTCTTCCATCCGTCGAGCCAGCATGGGGAACACATTGAGATCCCGCGCCCGAATTGGCTCCTGGTCAAACCCCACCTCACCATATATCCAGCGAATCGTCCAGTTGCCTTCCGCGTCTCTTGGTGCGTTTGTGGCTTTTCGCCCTGCGAACTCCAGCGTCACCGGCGCGGTCGGGTGCAGGGTTGTAGTGTGTGCCTTGAAGAACCGATAGAACTTGCCCACTAATCGAGAATGTACGTACAAACTGACCACGTCCAGGGGTTTGCCTCGATCTTCAGGGCAGTCCAACAACAACTTCTCATATCGTTTGAAGAATGCTTCTTCACCGGGTTCTTGCTCAAGGAAGATCACGAGTTCTCGCAGGCCCTCTATGTCCCCGATGCGCTCCAATGGTCTACTGGCCGTTGGATTCCACAACTTATGGACTGTTTCAGAACCGGGCACTTTTTCAATGTCAGGGCCATACGCCCGCGAGGCCCCCGACGCTGCATGGTCTGCCAGGATAAGCAAAAACAAATCCGCATTATCCGCCGTGCCTCGCATGTGGCCTCTGATACCTTGCCACGTTGCCCCTGAAGGTATGGGTAATCCCAATTCCTGCAAGCGCTCTGGGTTCTTAATCTCATGTCCGATCAGTCCAAATATCTGCACGTCAACCAGTTTGAAAATGTCGTGTAACGCCGGCTCAAGTGACTTGCTCATCAATCATCGTCCTCCTCTTGCAAATCTCGTCAGGATCTGCGAGGTTATAAAGCACAAAAGCCACTCCGCACCTGCTCAGGGAGTGGCTTTCATTGCGTGTACATGGCCCTGAACTCGCCGGTGAGTCTGGTCATCTAGACAAATCGCCGGCGGATCTCGGCGCTGGCATAGTCGAGGACGGCCACGGTGATGGCGATGAACCAGACGGCTATGCCCGCCGCACGATAGTCCAGCAGGCGGATGTATTGGATGAGCAGGAAGCCGATGCCGCCGCCGCCCACCAGGCCAATGACGGTGGACATGCGGACGTTGATGTCCCAGCGGTAGATGGTGAAGGAGACAAAAGGCGGGATCATCTGCGGCACCACCGCGTACATGATCGTCTGCAGCCAGTTGGCCCCGGTGGCCTGAATAGCCTCGATGGGACCGGGGTCAATGCCCTCGATGGCTTCGGAGTACAATTTGCCCAGGGCGGCGATAGAGTGCAACGTCAGGGCGATGATGCCGGCGAACGGCCCCAGCCCTACCCAAATCACGGCAATAACGGCCCAGATCAACGGTTCGATGGAGCGGACAATGTTCAGGATGGTGCGGGTGACGTAGTAGAGCGCCAGTGTGATCACAGAGCCGGACATCAGATTGCGCGCCGCTATGAAACTGACCGGCACGGCCAGCACGACGCCGAACAAGGTGGCCATCAATCCCAGGAAGATAGTCTCCACCATCCGCTCGATGGTCAGCCGCAACGGCTCGCTGGGCATGAGCCCGCCTACTTCAGTACTTTGCCGTGCCTCCACCCGATGGATCTGCCTCCCCTCGGCGCTGGGTGGGATCAGACGGTAGGGCATGATAATGTCCAGCTCAAACGCTCCTTCGTCATCGGTCAGAAAGTGAATGTACTCCCCCGCCTGCCGAACCCGAAACTCGTTCCCGAGTGGGTCCGCCCACCAAATCTCTGTCTCTGTGTTAGGCTCGAACCCCCGGCCACGCAGATGCAGGGTCGAACCGGGCACCACCTGGTTGTTCTCGTCCAACTTGGAGAGATCACCGCAGGTCGGGTCGGCCACCAGGTAAGGCTGGCCAGGCACCTCTACCGGGGGCGGGGGAGGTGGTAGTTCGTCGCAGGGCGATAGGATGTCGGCACCGGCGCTGAGGACCGCTATCTCCCGCGTGACGGCTGCCTCCCAGGGCCACAGCACCCGCAGCAGCGGCGGCCCGGCGTCGGAGATCTCTGTCACTGCCTTGTACAGGTTAATCTCACTGATCTGCCAGCCCAGGACGAAAAAGAGTAGAATTATCAGGAAAAAGATGCCGCTGCCCCCTCGGCGCCCCGGCCGGGCTTGGCGATAGGCATCCCAGGCAACCCATAGCCAGAGCAAGATCAAACCTACGATGAGAAGGGTGATGAAAACCGGTTGCCTGCTAATAGCCTTGCGCAAGATGGCCAGCGCCCCCTCCTCTCGCCGGGCGATAAGGCGCATACGCCAGACCAGCAGGGCGATAATGGTGACCAGGCTGAGGAACAGCAACAGGCCACGCCGTCCGGCCCTGGCCAGGGCCTGTCCTAACCCGGGGATGACCAGAGACACCACGCCGGCCAGCGGTGGTGGCACCAGGCTGGGTCGCCCGGCGGCCTCTTGGCCCCGCCTCTCGCTGTTTCTGTTCATCACTGATTGCCTCCCTCGCTTCCGAGGCCGGCGCTGACCCGCACCGCCTCTTGACCGTAAATCTCTTTGAACTCCTCATCGGTCATGCGGCGGATCTCCTCACGACTGCCTCTATAGACAATTTGCCCACCGCGCAGACCGATCACCCGCGAGGCATAGCGTTGGATCAGGTCCAGGTAGTGTAGACTGCACAGGATGGTGATCCCATCCTCCTGATTGAGCTTTTCCAGGTGACTCAGGATCGAGTGGGCCAGCACCGGGTCGAGGCTGGCCACCGGCTCGTCGGCCAGGATCATCTTGGGCTCTTGCATCAACGCCCGGGCGATGCCTACCCGTTGCTGCTGCCCGCCGCTCAGCTCGTCGGCGCGCTTGTACGCCTGCTCCGGGATCCCCAATCGCTCCAACGCCCACAGCGCACGGTCAATATCCTCCTGGGGAAAGCGGTTGAGCAAGCTGGCCCACGGGTTCACATAGCCCAGTCGGCCGGAAAGCACGTTGGTCAGCACCGAGGAACGATTCACCAGATTGAAGTGTTGGAAAATCATCCCAATCTGGCGGCGGATCTTGCGCAACTCGGCCGGTGAGGCTGCTGTCACATCCACCCCGTTCCAGATGATCGTGCCTGCCGTAGGCTCAATCAGGCGGTTGATGCAACGCAGCAAAGTGGATTTGCCGGCGCCACTCAGGCCGATGATGACCAGGAACTCGCCGTCTTGCACTTCAAAGCTGACGTCTCGCAGGGCCACGGTACCATC
>JAOZOT010000155.1:0-6696 GCA_029933115.1 Anaerolineae bacterium
TAAGTTACCGCCAGTTCTGGGATATACCCCACAATGCAGGTGTCTATTGCAAGCCTGGTATAAATATGCTATAATGATAGTAACCTAAATCAAGCTTCTTTTGCAGGAGAGATAGCTTCCCACAAGCACATCAAAAATAGAGGCTTTTTATGGACAGATGGACTCTTAATGCAAGTCACCCACTTAAGTGCACACCAGCACTTTTGTGAGGCTTCAGCACGCTATGTGATATAAGCGGCGAAGGGGCGCTCGGGAGATTTAAGGAGTTCTGGACGTCACAGGGGGGAGAGCATGTGCATTTGGCCTGAGCTCAATCGCGTGATTGAGGAACCTCTTGGTGGCTTTTGGGAATACGGTCAATGCTACGCGGCATATAACTTGACATCGGCCAGTTAGGGGCACAGGTTTCCATGCCCTGAAGCTGGCTTTTGTTGTCTCTGGCGCATAGGAGACTTGCCGATGAACGTTGAACAGATGGAACAGCAGTTCCACAAGCTGAAAGAGCAGTGGGAAGCTGAAGAGATTGACGACGAGCAATTTGCAGCAGAATTAGAGAAGCTCCGGTTTCGGGACGAGCAGGGGCGACTTTGGAGGCTCGGCGCCTCTACCGGTCGGTGGTATTTCGAGGAAGATGGGCGCTGGGTGCCGGGTGAACCGCCTCGTGAGTTTGAGAAGCCTCTTACCCCCCCAACGCCACCTCCCGTTGGACCGCTTCCATCCTCTTTTCCAAAGGAAGTGCGGCTCCTGATTGGAGGGGCTCTCGTTGTCATTGTGCTAATTGTCGCCGGCATTTTGGCAAGCCGGGGGTGGACTCCGGGACCTGCGACGCCTACTGTAGTAGCTTCGGCGGCCGCAACGGCCACACCGTCACCAACGGCCACGCCTGCTCAAACGCCAACAGGCGCCCCATCCCCAACAGCACCACCTGTTCCAGTGCCGACAGATACTCCCTTACCAACCCTGAGCACAGAGACCTTTACGCCAACGCCAACAGACACGCTCACACCAACTCCAACAGCCACCGTAACCTCTATGCCAACATCAACAGACACGCCCACACCAACAAACACTCCCAAGCCGACTGTCGCGGGCAAAATCGCCTTCCCCGTCTTTGATCCCGAGCGGGGAACCTATGACATTTTCATCGCCAACGCCGATGGCACTGACCGCAAGAAGATCAAAGAAGAAGCGAGTCAACCCTGTCTCAGCCCTGATGGAAATGAGATAACCTACCGTTCCTGGCGCAGCGACAAAAGAGGGTTGATAGTAGCTCGCACCTCTGGCGAGGACATCTGGCGCATTACCACCCACTCCGAAGCATCTCGTCCAAGTGTCTCAGCAGGGAGGACTGTCTACTATTTCGGGTCTGGCGGGCCAGTGCACATTTACCTGACCCAAGGCAGCGGAGAGCCCCAGGTGATCCGGTGGGGAGATCAGCTCCAGCCCATATCTGGCAAGTCTCCGGCCTGGGTGTCTGGAGAACGCCTGGTCTACAGGGGCTGTGTAGGCGCCAATTGCGGCCTCTACCTGACCGACGGCGTGTACGATGGGACAGGCATCACCCAGCTCACCTATGACACCAGTGACACAAATCCTGAAGCCTCGCCCGATGGGAAAAAGATCGCTTTCATGTCCCGACGTGATGGCAATTGGGAAATCTATGTAATGGACCTTGATACTCACGAGATAAAGCGGTTGACCAACAACGGAGCCAACGATGGCCTGCCAATTTGGTCGCCGGATGGTCGGACCATTGCTTTCGCTTCGGACCGGAGCGGAGAGTGGGCTATCTGGGCCATGAGCCCCGATGGCTCTAACCAGCGGATGCTCTTTCCTCTCGAAGGCTCTCTACATGGGTACGTCCGGGAGGCGCCATTGCATGAGAGAGGTGGGTGGGAGGAGGAGCGACTTTCTTGGAGTCCCTGAAATTGAAAGGCAATGTAGAGCCTTCCTGAATTCGAAAGGCGAGGGTAAAGATGAATGCACAAGAAATGACAAGCCAGGAATTCAAGGTGACAATGGGAGAAACGGTAGAGGGAATAGAATATCCCGTTCGTGTAAGCTCTCCCGCCGGTTCAGCAAGCGGAGTGTTTATTTTGCCCTTTTCGGTGGATCAAATCGAGCAAGCGTTACAGAACTTTCGTCAAAATATTCCTTTGGGCCGTTATCGGAGAAGGAGAATGAGAGGAGTTCAGTTTGACGAACTCTCCCCAGAAGGATTCGGCAGTGCTATGTTTCGAGCTTTGTTCAAGGACGAGGTACTGGCTCTCTATCGTGAAAGTTTATCAATGGCCGGAAAGCCAGGTACGCCCAATCGAATGCCTGTCAAGCTTAACATCGCGGCGCGGCAACTAGCCCGCCTGCCGTGGGAACTCTTGTATGATCCTGAGATAGACGAGTTCCTCAGCTTTGGTAAAGAGACACCGGTTATCCGTTTCGTTGACAGGAAACCAAGACCATACACCTTTGATCCCCCTCTACGTGTCCTTTTGGTGAGTGCTAACCCCGCTGATACTCCGCGGCTGAATCTGGACCGCGAGAGGGGAGTCATTGGAGAGGCCCTCGGCACCCTGAAGAGAGAAGGCAAAGTCAGAATAGACCACTTATTTGGAGCAACTATTCCCGAGCTGCGTAGCAAGGTTAGGAACTATGAGCCCCATTTGGTTCATTTCATGGGACATGGTCAAGTCAATCTTTTATGGTTAGAAGACAGAGAAGGAAAAGGTTTGTCCCTGGCAGAAAGTAGCCTGGGGATCATTCTACGCAACGCGTCCTCGTTGCGGCTGGTGGTGCTCAACGCTTGTGAAACGGCCCGGCCTGCCGACTCGGAAAAAAGATTGGGGCTGGCCCACGGACTGGCGCGGAGGGGGGTGCCGGCCATCGTGGCTATGCAATTTGGAATCTCTGATGAGGCAGCCTGTGAATTTGCCGGGGAGTTTTATCGAGTGCTGGCAGAAGGGTTCGGAGTGGATGAAGCAGTTATGTGGGGGCGGATCGCCGTGCACAACATGCCCAGTGACAGTATAGAACCCAGTGACAGTATAGAATGGGTTACCCCTGTACTCTATATGCAGGCTCAAGAGAGACGGATATTTGATGACCTTTTGAGGGAAAGACCCAGGGTAGAAGCGGTGGATGAACGGGCAATGAGGAAAAAGGAGCGAGCGGAGGAGTTAAAGAAACGGTTACAAATTCACGAGCGTAATTTGGGGCGCCTGGAGACCCAGAAAGCCAAGTTCGGAATGATGGTTCCCGTCCACATAGAGAATGCAATTGACGAAGAAAAAGCGGCTATCAAGCAGATCTGGGAAGAGTTAAATCAGTTGGGTGTGGATGAGGAGGCGGAAAAGCTGCGGGAGAAACCTGTTGTAGAATCCCCAGGCGCCTACCGGGAGGATGCGGTCGTAGATGTGAAAGAGCGGCTGGCAGGTGTCGTAGTGATGGAAGAGGAGCCCTTAGTAAGCGTTCACCTAGACCCTCAATTGCTGGAGCAAGTCCAGACCTACTACGAGCAAGGATTGCAACACTTCGAGGAGGGTGAGTGGGCTCAGGCGCTTGCTTTTCTCGAGGACGCGCAGCGGTTAGCCCCGGATTATGAGGACGTGCAACGCCTAGTTAGAACGGCACGTGAGGAACTGATCAAGCAGGAAATGGAGCGTCGTAGACAGGAAAAGTTGGCTGCTCTTTACAATCAAGCGCTCACACACTGCGACGAAAAACGTTGGCAGGCAGCCGTGGATCTTTTCAACGAGATCCTGGACATTGACCCGAACTACAAAGATGTCAAAGCACGGGCCGAAGAAGCGAGACGGGCTCACGTGCGGCAGTTGGCAGAAGAACGGACACGTTTACAGTTGGAGACACTTTACCAACGGGCCCAAAAGTTTCTAGCAGACGAGGATTGGGAACGAGCTGTGGGGCTGCTTGAGCAATTGGTCCGCATTGATCGAAACTACGCTGATGCTCTAGACCAGCTAAGTGAAGCACGGCGGCAGAAGCGACTTGCCGAACTTTATAGGAGAGGGGAGGAAGCCTTTGCTGCTCAGAACTGGGAGCAGGCTGTGGCTAACTTTGGAGAAGCCTTTGCTATTGACGAGTCTTATAAGGATGTGGAGGAAAAACTCGAACAAGCCCGCCAACAGCAGCGCTGGGATGCTTTATATCAAGAGGGGCTGGAGTATCTGGAGGCAGAGCGCTGGGACGAAGCGGTTGAGGCTCTCAAAGAGGTGCCACCCGATCAAAAACGCCGGAAGGACGCTGAAGTAGCAAGGTGGTACGCCGAAGGGCGACAGTACGCTGCCCGGGGGGAATGGGAATCAGCCTTGGCCCGGTTTGAAAAGGTCATTGAGGAAAACCCCGGCTACCGAGACGTCACGGAACAGCTACAGGAAGCAAAACGGCAGAAACGACTCAATGACCTTTATACCGAAGGGCTGAAATGGATGGAAGCACGAGAGTGGCGCCAGGCCATCCGCGCTTTTGAGCAGGTGGCCCGGGAGGCGCCGCACTACTGTGACGTTCAGAGCCAACTGGCCCAGGCCAGGGAAGAAGCCGAACTGGCCGAACGCTACGCCAGTGGGAAGCGTTTCTTCGACCTGGGGCGCTGGAGTGAGGCCATCCGGGATTTCCAGTCTATTGTCCGGATCCGCCCAGACTACTCTGACGCTCAAAAAATGCTGGAGCAGGCGATGCGGCAGCGGGAATTGGCCGAATTGTATGCCGAGGGAATGTCTCGTTCGGCTCGGGGGCAGTGGCCGGAAGCTATTGCTGCCTTTGAAAGACTCGTGGTCATGGCCCCTGATTACCGTGACGCTGCCAGGCAGTTGGATGAGGCGCAGAAGAAGCAACTGTTGATCAGCGCTTATAAGCGAGGAACGGCTTGCCACAAGCAAGAAGATTGGGCCGGAGCCATCCACTACCTGGAGCAAGTGGTGGAATTGGATCAGAACTATCGGGACGCGGCCAAGCAATTGGCGGAGGCCAGGGAACGGAAATGGCTGGCCGACGCCTACGCTGAAGCCGGGAAACTGATGGAAGCGGGGCAATGGGAAGAGGCCATAACACACCTCCAGCAAATCCGGGAAAAAGACCCCCACTATCGGGATGTCTCTGCGTTGCTGGCAAAGGCCAGGGAGCAGAAATGGCTGGCCGACGCCTACGCTGAGGCAAAAACACTGCTGGAAGCGGAACAGTGGGAAGATGCAGCTACACAACTCCGGCAAGTCCTGAGCAAAGATTCCCGCTATCAGGATGCCTCTGCATTGCTGGCGGAGGCGCAACGCCAGCAGCAACTGGCAATGCTATACGCAGCAGCGAGTCGGGCCTATGAGGAGGGGCGCTGGACGGAAGCCATCGAAAAGTTCCAACAGATTATGGCCAAAGACACCAACTACCGCGATGTCCGGGCAAAGTTGGAAGAGGCGCAGCGACAACAGGAGCTGGAGAAGGATTATAAGCGGGGAATGGCCCGCTTTGAGCAAGGTGACTGGGAGGGAGCCATCTCGGCACTGGAGGCGGTTGTAGAAAAAGAGTCCGACTACGAAGATGCTTTTGTCAAACTGAGCGAGGCGAGGCGGCAACAGACGTTGGCCGGCCATTATGCCGAAGGCGAACAATACGTGGCCGAAGAGCGTTGGGACAAGGCCATCGCTGCTTTTGAGAGTGTTGTGAGCATTGACCCGCAGTACCGAGATGTAGAGGATCGCCTGCGTGAGGCCAACGAGCAGAAAACATTGGCCGCGTTGTACGCTGCCGGAGAGAAACACCTGGCGAGTGAAGAGTGGGAGCAGGCGGCAGAATGCTTCCGTCGAGTTCAAGAAATTGAAAAAGGATACAAAGATGTCTCTAAGAAGCTGGAGGAAGCAGAGCGCGAGTGCACTCTAAAGAGCCTCTACGATCAGGGAATGCGATTCTTTAACAAGGGTAAGTGGTCTGAGGCACTGGAGTCATGGGACGAATTAGTGGCCATAAAGCCAGATTACCGTGATGTAGCGACTAAAGTTGAGGAAGCCAGGCAACGTGAGATTGAGCGGTTGCGCCAGGAAGCACATGAATGCGAGAAGGAGGAAGAGTGGGAGAAAGCCGTTGAGATTTGGGAGCGTATTGAGCAGCTTAAAGCCAAGGCCGATCCGCAAGGAGGTGATGCTGATGAAGACACAAGACGCGGATTTTAGGAAGCACAATGAAGCTCTATACAAACTAGGCATGCGATATTACGCCGAGAGGAAATGGGCTAAAGCGGTCGAGACATTTGAAAAGCTTCGGAAGAGAGACCCCCATTATGAAAACTTGTCGCGCAGTCTGTGGAAGGCACGGATTAGGCTGGTTCTGAAGCAGCCTGCGAGCTGGATTGTTGTCATGATGGCTGCTGTTGCTCTAGTGGTTCTCTGCCTAACGGGGGTAGGGGGGATGATCCTGTTTGGCTCAAAGGCCACTCCTGCACCAGCTGAGATAGCGATGGCGACGACAGTAGTTCCTACAGCGCAGACTTTGCTCCCATCTCCATCTCTACCTCCAACCGTGACACCGACGCCTGAGATGGATCCCACCCCTTCCAGGACGCCAACGCCCGAACCGGAACCTCCATCCGAATCGGGACCTCCATCCAAACCGGAACCTCCACCCGAACCGGAACCCCCATCCGAATCGGGACCTCCATCCGAACCGGAATCTCCATCCGAACCGGAACCTCCACCC
>JAOZOT010000155.1:6796-7936 GCA_029933115.1 Anaerolineae bacterium
CTCCATCCGAACCGGAACCTCCACCCATGTTGCCGTTATCAGGTCAAATCGCCTTCCCCGTCTGCGACCCCAAGCGCGATACCTGCGACATCTGGCTGGCCAGTGTGGATGGCTCGAATCGCCAGCTGGTGGTGGAGGAGGCCAGTGAACCCGCCATCTCTCCCAATGGCTCTAAAATCGCTTTCCGCTCCTGGAATGACAGTACCCTGGGGCTTATGGTGAGCAACATTGATGGCACCCAACCGCAAAGAGTGTCCCGAGGGCTGGAAGATGCCTGCCCCTACTGGGCGTTTGCAGAATTACTTGTTTTTCACTCTACAAAGGAGGGCCCCACCCCGCGCCTCTACACGGCCGGGACATGGGAAGGTGCTAATGGACTTAACAATGTTCAGGATATGAGATATCACCTGCAACCGATCTATGGCCAGTACCCCGCCTGGGTGCCCCATAACCGCATCGTCTACAAATACTTTGACCAGGCTGGCAACTATCGTGGCCTATATATCGTAAATGCAGATGGGTCAAACCCGACACCTGTGACCGATAACCCAGATGATACAATGCCATCAGTTTCGCCTCGTGGCGATAAGGTTGCCTTTATGTCCAGGCGCACCGGTAAGTGGGAAGTCTTTGTGGTGAACATTGACGGTAGTGGGCTCAAGCAATTGACACACAGTGGTAGCTATGAGAGTGGTCTGCCCACCTGGTCACCCGATGGAAATTATATTGCTTTTGTCTCCAATCGCGAGGATCAATGGGCCATCTGGGTGATCAATGGCGACGGCTCTGGCGAACGCAAACTTTTTGACCTGGATGGCCCGTTGCCCTGGTGGGAGCGCATCTCCTGGGGACCTAAAAGCGCACCCTGATCTCGGCATCCACCCTCATCTCTCCCGAAACAGAGCTTCAAGCGAGGGGAGGAATGTTCCCCCTCTCCCATCGCTAGAAGCGAAAGCGGAGAGCGAATGGGAGAGGGACAAGGGGTGAGGGCCATCCGCCCTCGCTCTTCCTCTCCCCCGAAGTGGGCCCTTTCTCTAGTCATGACCCATTCCCACTTTGCAGTTGAGGTTCAAACTAGGCCAAGTTTTGACAAATTACCGATAGTGTGGTATCATTTCTATAACTGAATAGGATATGACG
>JAOZOT010000156.1 GCA_029933115.1 Anaerolineae bacterium
TGTCGAGGATCACCACCACGCCCCGGTCGGTTTTGCTCCTGATGAGCCGCCCAAAGCCCTGACGGAAGCGCAGGATGGTCTCCGGCACCGCGTACTGCCCAAAGGGGTCCTCAAAGGTCTCGCTACGGGCAGCAAAGACCGGGTCGGTGGGCACAGAGAAGGGCAGCCGGGTGATGACCAGGCAACTGAGGGCCTCGCCCACGACATCAATCCCCTCCCAGAAGCTGCGTGTGCCCAGGAGAACCGCACGAGCGGTGGTGCGAAAGTTCTCCAGCAGTTGGCGTCGTGAGGAGCCATCGCCCTGCTGGAAGACCACAATGTCGTGTTCTGCCAGAGGACGGGTGATAGCCTTGGAAGTATGGCGCAACTGGCTGTAGGAAGTAAAGAGAACCAGGGTGCGCCCCCGAGTAGCCTGGCAAAGGCCGATAAGCGCCCGCTCCACAGCCTTCTGGTAATAGGGTTGATTGGGCTCGGGGATGTCGTCCACCAGATAGAGCAGAGTGGAATTCACGTAATCGAAGGGAGAGCCGACTGCCACTTCCCGTGCCTCCCAGGCGTTGAGGCGTTCCTTGATAAAGCTGAAATCGCCGTCGGTGCACAGGGTGGCCGAGGTGAGGACGACACACTCTTTAGGCCCAAGCAGATGTCGTTCCACCAGGTGGCCGATGTGCAGAGGGGCTGCGTGCAGAGAAAGTTCTTCGCTTTTGGCCGAAATCTCAGCCCAGTAGATGCCTTCAGATGAGGGTTGGGCAATGAGAGTGCCCAGTTGTTCACGCAAATCCTCCAACCGCTGGTGATAGCCCAGCAATCCTTGCAGCAGATCCTCGTAGTCAGGGATGTCATACCCCTCCAGGTCTCCCAGGCCACTGTAAAGCCGTTTCAGGCCGTCGCTTAACTTGAAAAGGTGAACGGAAAAGTTGTCCTCGGCGATTTCCACCTCGGCCCAGGCAGGCTGCACCCGCAGGCCACGAGTCAGTCTTATATGTTGGTCATACTCGCCGCCCGGCCGGCTGTGCTCCTTCAGAAAAAGGGACAAGGCGTCAAAGAACCGGTAGAGGCTGCGCTCGGCCGCTTCCACCTCCTGGTGCAGGTCCTCGATGTAGCTCTCCAACTCGCGCCGGATAGCCTCGGGCACGCCCCTGCGGCAATGAGCCATGACCTCGGCCAGGTAGCCTGTGTAACGCTTGGGGCCCGGCTTCTGGCTCAGCTCGGAAAGCAGCCGTTGGACGCTCCGCAAGTTGACTTCAAAGCTTAATTGCTTGGTGGTGGCATCCTCCAGGTGGTGAGCCTCATCTACGATGAGGTAGCGATATTCGGGCAACACCCGGTTCTCCACGGCTACGTCAGAAAGGAGCAAGGCGTGGTTGACGACGACGAGGTGAGCCTCCTCTGCGCGCTGACGGGCGCGGTAGAAAAAGCACTTGCCCTCCTGACGAAAGGTGCACCGTTCGGCCAGGCAGTTCTCAGAGTCAGAGCAGATCCGATTCCATATCAGGCGTTCTCCCTGGGTGGGCATGAACAGCTCTGCCTGATCGCCGGTCATGGTGCTGGGCAGCCAGACCAGGACTTTGGCCAGCACTCGCAGTTCGTCAATGGATAAATGGCCGGCGTGGCGCAGGGCAGCCAGCCGCCGCAGGCAGATGTAATTGCTGCGCCCTTTGAGCAAGGCTGCTTTGAACTCAAAAGGCAGTATTCTCTGCAAGTCGGGGATGTCCTTCAAGAAGAGTTGGTCTTGCAGGTTGATAGTGTTGGTGGAGATGACCACCCGTTCGCCGTTCTGCACGGCGAAATGAGCGGCCGGCAGGAGGTAAGCGATGGATTTGCCCGTGCCCGTGCCGGCCTCTACCAAGAGGTGCTGGCGCTGATTAAAGGCCTCGGCCACAGCGCGGAGCATTTCCACCTGTTGGGGACGATACTCGTAACCGGGGAACTTTTGGGAGAAATCACCGCCTTCCTCCAACATGGCTGCCAGGGAATCCACGTCCAATAATTGCCGCTCTGCCTTCGGCCGAAGGGGCCTTTCCTTCTCTTCCTGGGCGAAGAGCAGATTCAGGGAGCCCTCACCGTCCAGGGCTCCTTTGGCCATCAGTTGCTGGCCGATGCTGCCGGTGAAGGCAAAGCGGACTTTATCGCGCTCCAGGTCCTGGAAGACGGGCTTAAGAGGCCAGTCACTCCTGGCAGCCAGGCGGTTGATTTCGCGGATGACGCTGAGGTCCAGTTGAGAAGCCTGCTGCAAGAGCCCCAGGAAAAGGTCCTTGGTGGCCAGGGCATCGTCCAGGGCGCGGTGCCGGGTGGGAAAGCTGATGCCCAAGGCCTCGGCCAGAGTGCCCAGGCTGTAACGCGCCGCGTGAGGTAGGAGGATACTGGCCAACTCAAAGGTGTCAATGGCCGGGTTGTTCAGAAAGAGGTTGTGGCGCTTCAGGAAACTCAGGTCAAAGGATACACTGTGGCCGACAATGGGATAATCCCTGACAAAGCTTCTCAAGGACCTGATGACCGAGGACAGAGCAGGGGCTCGATTGGCCTCGGCCTGAGTGATGCCCGTCAGTTGGGTAATCTTATGTGGGATGGAGCGTTGGGGGTTAATCAGGCTGGACCAGGTCTCCAAGACCTCGTTCTGACGGAACTTGACCGCTCCGATTTCGATGATGGCGTCGTGCTCGGGCCGCAGGCCGGTGGTCTCCAGGTCCAGAGCCACGTAGATTCTGCTCATGAGGTTTCAATCCAGAAGGCAATAGCTCTACAGGGCCTTGCCTCAATTCAATAGCTGAGCTTTTTGCCCGCCCTGTCACGGGCTTGAACGTCTCCCTGTTCAATCCGGGGCTTCCTGCTCATCGGCCGACAGGATGGCTTTACTTTCCTGATATGTCTGCCCGAACAGGACGGCGCCCACCAGCGACAGGTAAAAGCCAAGGGGCGCACCCAGGAAGGGAATACAGCAGCACAGAGCAACAGTGTAATAGGCTAGCATAAAGGCAAGATACAAGATGGCGGCCAGACCGGCCACGAGCACCCAGGCTATAAAATAGCCAAGCTTGTTGACCCGCAACAGGGGCCACCACTCGCGCAGGCGAAAGGCAGCGGCCACCTCGTCCTGTTCGGCAAAATGGGCAGCGGCCACCGGCAGAGGGATAATGCCCAGGAGGAACAGTATCGAACCGACGAACATCGAAAGGAACATGATGGCCATGCTGGCCAGGAACAGGAGGGGCAACACAAATGCTACGCCACTCCCCTCTTCGGCGGCACTCATCAGCACCGGCAAGACAAAGCTGCTGACGAAGTATAAGGCCATGCCGCCGTAAAAGACGATAGCCCCAGGCAACAAGTAGACCAGGCTGACGAGCATCAGGCGCAGACCATCCAACCCCAGCCGGCCCCAATCGTCCCAGGCAGGCAAGGTCAAGTCTTCTCCCTTGATCGCCTGACGCATGACTTGCAGGATGTAGCCGGAGACGAAAATCCCTGGCACAATAGGGATAAAGAAGCCGGCAAATGTGAGCGCAGCCCCGATAATAAAGCGATTTTGCCAGTCTGGGCCCTGAAATGGGAACCTGAAAAGCTTTTTGAGCGAGGTGATTGGTGTTGTCGCTTCTGACACGTTAGACCTCCCTTCAGATGACGAGTGCTTCCCTAATTATACTACAAAACGGCTCTGGGGGAAAATGCCCGACAGCGAGAATCTACCCCCTGCCGAACGAGTTCAAATGCGTACTACGAAGAACCCCAATCTCCATCCTGATGCTGGACTGTTCCCAACTCTGTCCGCCCCACCTCGGCCAAGGTGTCCGGCTCATACAGGATGACCAGCAGGCGGTACTGGCCGGCCGGTATGCCGGGCGGGACGGCCAGGTCGTAGACATCGGCGATGGTCTCACCCGCTTTCCAGCGACTGGTGGGGTAGGTGTTGTGGACGGGCACATCATCGGTCTGGGCTATCTGATTCCCCTCGCTGTCCAGGAGACGAGCCGAGACTTTGTAGTCGGCGCCCACCGGAGCAAGAACCTGCCAGTGCAGGGTGAGGCGTAGTGTGGTCTGTCGGTGAGGTGACATAACAGCCAGGTCATAGCCCAGCAGGCGCAGTGAAGCGGTCAGGTCAACGGCCAGAGGATACTGGGGGGTAGAGGTAATAGTAACCGGCGCGGCCCTCACTCTGATCAGAGGACCCAAGGCCGATAGACTGTAGTGCTCAGGCAGGCCGTGAACCGGGCGAGTCACGTAGACGGCCCGGCCAGCAGCCAGGGCCTCTGCAATAGCAGCCAGGCGTTCCTCGTCACGGTCGGCGACGATGGTGGCGAGTTCGGGGCGCAGACCCTCCGTCCACTGAAAGTACCTCAAAAGGGTCATCTCGCCCAGGATGCCGATGACGACGGCCTCCTCTTCCAGGGGTTGGCTCAGTATATCAACCCCGTAGTCGTGAACCGCCCAATGTTGGCTTCGGTCAAGCTCAGGGTAATTGTCTCTGAGGAGGGCCAGCGGCTGAAGGAGGAGCAGGGCGGCGAGCAGCAAGCGGCAGAGGGCAAGTACCCTCGCGTTGGTCTGGGGAAGGACCTTCTCTGCCAGGCGAGTGGCCAGATTCAACATCAAGTCCGCTCCGATCCCAATCCATACAGCGTATAGCAGGAAGGCCGGAATGGCAAAGACCTCAATATCGGCTACGCGATAGGTCAGGACGAAGGCAGCGTTGAGGGCAAAAGCCGCGCCCAGGAGAACCGAGGGTCTGGGCCTCCTCGTTGAGGCGAAAAGGCCCACCAGGCCCAGGGCAACCCCCACCAATCCAAACTGGCGGACCAATAGTTGCCGGTAAAAGCTCAAGGGGCGGCTTTGCGCCAGAGGGTTGCCGGTGATAAAGACGTTGTAGCCACTGGCTGTGACGTGGCGAAAGAAGCCGCTCCAGGTATTCTGGTAGGTGCCATCCAGGGAAGAAGTGTGCAGCCCCCGCAGAGGGATGTAAGCGTAGAGCAAGAGAGGCGCCAGGAAAAGGAGAGCGAGTTTCAAGATAAACTTGAAGGGTGGCGAACTGCAAATCCGCTCGGAGCGGAGAGGGCGCTCTGTCAGCCAAATGAAGAGGGCCATAGCCGGCGCCAGGAGTATCATCAGGCGGTGATGGGTCAGGCTCAAGCCATAGACAAAAGCAGCCAGCAGCAAGTTATTGGTAACAGTTCCTGGCTCGTAGAATGAGATTCTTCGCTCGCTCCGCTCGCTCAGAATGACACGATTGGGTTTGTCGGTTTGAGGCGAACCTCCGCTAGACATGCATGCTGCTGAGCGCTGACTGCCATTCGCCTCCCACCTGAGGAGTAAGTAGACCACCAGAGAGGTGAAGAAAGCGTTCAGGGCATACACCTCGGCGATGACCGCCTGGGACCAGAAGACGGGGGAGACGGCAATCGTCAAAGAAGCAAAAAGGGCCGAGAGAAAATCGTCGGTGAGCACACGGACGATGAGACCAATGAAAACAGCGGTCAGGGCGGCGAAGAAAGCCGACATCAAGTTCACCCGATAGGCGGCGTCACCGATGGGGATCAAAGTGAATAACTTGCCCAGAAGAGTATAGAGAGGATAGCCCGTGGGGTGAGCTATGCCCAGCGTGGGACAGACCACCTGAAATTCCAGGCTGTCGTCAAAGATGGTGGCCACCGATGGGGCCAGGGTATGCCAGTAGAGGGCCAGAGCGCCAACGAAAATGATAGCCCCAAAAAGACAGTCTCTGCGTCTGGATAGCAGTTCTTTCATCGAAATCGAGATTTGAGAATTGGGATTTGTGCCTTGCACCAATGATACCACAGGGATGGCCTCCTGGCAAATGGCTGACAGAGTGCAACAACTGTGGCGGTGTCCTTGCGATGATAAACAAAGTGGGGTATAATAGGACAGCGGAGGTAACGACTCGGCGAGTTAAAGGGTATAATGCGTGATGAGTGACAAGGGGGCACCTTGCGGGCATTGATCACAGGCATTTCCGGCTTCGTCGGCAGCCACCTGGCTGAATATCTTCTTGAGCACACCGATTGGCAGGTGGCCGGTACCGTCTACGGCCCGGAAGACAACATTGAGCATTTGCGAGACAGGCTGGAACTCTACCCGGCAGAGTTGTCAGAGTTGGAAACAGTGACTTCAATCATAGAGCGAGCGAAGCCGGATTACATCTT
The DNA here is from genome assembly GCA_029933115.1 of Anaerolineae bacterium. Taxonomy (GTDB): domain Bacteria; phylum Chloroflexota; class Anaerolineae; order E26-bin7; family E26-bin7; genus E26-bin7. The sequence goes on from JAOZOT010000156.1 coordinate 6,153, forward strand.
TCACCTGGCTGCCCAGCCCCTTGTTTCCCTCTCCCGCCGTGACCCTTGGGCGACTCTGGCCAATAACATCCGGCTCCAACTCAACATCTTGGAAGCTGTGGCTAGGCTGGGTTCGACGGCCAGGATATTAGTGGTTGGCTCCAGCGAAGAGTACGGGCTGGTGCAGCCCGACGAGTTACCGATTAAGGAGACCAATCCCCTGCGCCCCACCAGTCCTTATGCGGTGAGCAAAGTGGCCCAGGATATGCTGGGATTGCAATATCACTTGAGCCACAAGTTGTTCACCGTGCGGGTACGGCCTTTCAATCACATTGGCCCTCGCCAGAGGCTAGGCTTCGTGGCCCCCGACTTTGCCAGGCAAATAGCCGAAGCTGAAGCAGGCTTGAAAGAGCCCGTCATCAAGGTCGGTAACCTGGAGCCCCGGCGTGATTTCAGCGATGTGCGCGACGTGGTGCGCGGATACCATGCTGCCCTCACCGAAGGGGAGCCGGGGGAGGTCTATAATCTGGGCTCAGAACAGGCACGCTCTATCGGCGAGTTGTTGGAGGGTTTGCTGTCAATGGCTTCCGTGCCTCTCAAAGTCGAGCAGGACCCGGCTCGACGCAGGCGGGCCGATGTGCCGGTTATGGTCAGCGACTGCTCCAGGCTGCGGGCCCGCACAGGTTGGCGGGTGACTATTCCCTTCGAGAAGAGCTTGCGAGATGTGTTGGACTATTGGCGGGAGAGGGTGGGCAAGTAGGCAGGTGGGCAAGATGCTCAGTTTCGAGGAGTGGGTAGCGCAGGTGCCAGAAAGCCTGAAACGAGACGCGCTGCCATGCTTGCTCCCAACATCCAACGTCAGAGACAGTACCACCGCAAGTAGCTGCCCACTTGCAAACCTGCAAACCAGCAAACCTGCAAACCCTCTAGGAGGTGTAACGAATGCCTAAAGCCCTCATCACCGGCGTCACCGGTCAAGACGGTTCATACCTGGCCGAATTTCTGTTGGAGAAGGGCTACAAAGTGCTGGGCATGGTGCGCCGCACCAGCACCGTCAATTTCGACCGCATCACTCATATTCAAGACAAGATCGAGTTGGTACAGGGTGACCTGCTGGATCAGGTCTCTCTCATCTCCATCCTTCAGGAGCACCGCCCCGATGAGGTCTACAACCTGGCCGCCCAGTCCTTCGTGCCCACTTCTTTTGAGCAACCGGTTTTGACTGGCGAATTCACCGCCCTGGGAGTGACGCGGGTGCTGGACGCCATTCGTCTGGTGGACAAGAACATCAGGTTCTACCAGGCCTCCAGCAGCGAAATGTTTGGCAAGGTTCGAGAAGTGCCCCAGAACGAGAACACTCCCTTCTACCCTCGCAGCCCTTATGGTGTCGCCAAGGTCTACGGCCACTGGATCACTGTCAACTACCGCGAGAGCTACGGCCTGTTTGCCTGTTCAGGCATACTGTTCAACCACGAATCGCCCCGCCGCGGACTGGAATTCGTCACCCACAAAGTGACCCACGGCGCGGCGCGCATCAAGCTGGGCCTGGCCGACGAGTTGCGGCTGGGCAATCTGGAAGCGCAGCGCGACTGGGGCTACGCTGGAGATTACGTCAGAGCTATATGGCTCATGCTTCAACAAGACGAACCCGACGACTATGTGGTGGGCACCGGGGAGACCCACTCGGTGCGAGAGTTGTGCGAAGTAGCTTTCAGCTACCTGGGCCTTGACTATCGAGATTACGTGATCAGCGACCCCAAATACTACCGCCCGGCCGAGGTAGATCAACTGGTAGCCGACCC